>NZ_JARVRI010000054.1:0-1250 GCF_030209785.1 Arthrobacter sp. efr-133-TYG-120 | reverse complement strand
ACGGTCACCGAAACTCGGACGCGCATCACCTTCGCGGCGCGGACGGTCACCGAACGGTTTGCGATCGCGGTCACCAAACGGCTTCCGGTCACGGTCACCGAAACTCGGACGCGCATCACCTTCGCGGCGCGGACGGTCACCGAACGGCTTGCGATCACGGTCACCAAACGGCTTACGATCGCGGTCACCAAACGGCTTACGATCGCGGTCACCCTCACGACTCGGACGATCACCAAACGGCTTACGATCACGATCGCCGAAACTCGGGCGCGCATCCCCATCACGACGAGGACGATCACCGAACGGCTTACGATCCCGGTCACCCTCACGACTCGGACGATCACCAAACGGCTTACGATCACGATCGCCGAAGGGCTTCCGGTCACGGTCGCTGTCGCGGCTCGGACGATCACCAAACGGCCTACGATCACGATCACCGAACGGCTTCCGATCCCGATCCCCCTCACGGCTCGGACGATCACCAAACGGCTTCCGATCCCGGTCACCAAAACTCGGACGCGCATCCCCATCCCGACGAGGACGATCACCAAACGGCTTACGGTCGCCGTCGCGGCTCGGACGGTCACCAAACGGCTTCCGATCCCGGTCACCGCCAGGAGCGCCGTCACGGTTTTCCTTGGAACGGAATCCTCGCGGGTCGCCCCCGGAATTGTTGTTGGCGCGGAACGGGCCGCGATCGCCCCGGCCACCGCCGAAGTTGCCGCGGTTGCCGCCGTTGTGCTCAGCCATGATGGATTCCTCCTGTTGTGAGCTGACCACTGGCGCATGCGCAGCCGCTCTTATCCGTATTTTGTTCTCACGCCGCCGGGATCCGGCTCGTATCTCTTATGTAATTCTAGGTGAACAGGCATCTGCGAACGCATTCGAGGGCCGCCTATTCAGCTTCCCGTGGGAATCATCACACCCCAAGCATGACTGAGCCGCTAGGGCTGGCTTACAGATCCGAGTCCGGGATCGGAATCCTCAAACAACGCTCGCTCACATATGCCGGCTCCTGGGCGGACGCTCGCTCATACCGGGTTCCGGCCGGATGCCGGCTCACATCATGTGGGCGGGCGTGGGCCGTGGAACCCGCATGTCTGAGCGGGGGTCCGGGGAAACCGGGCCATAGGTGAGCGGGGGTCCGGGGAAACCGGGCCATAGGTGAGCGGGGGTCCGGGGAAACCGGGTGATATGTGAGCGGGGGTTAGCTCGTGTGCCGTGTGTTGGGGTGTTTTAAGTGGGTCAGG
>NZ_JARVRI010000053.1:0-1297 GCF_030209785.1 Arthrobacter sp. efr-133-TYG-120 | reverse complement strand
GACCGCGCTCACAGCGGCCTAAGACCCCGAGTCAACAAAAGCCGGGGCAGTCCCCAACGTTGACCGCGAACGCTTTGAGGTGCTCGTTGACGGCCACGTAATCGGGAAGGCTGCGTACAAGGCGTACGACGACGGCGGGTCCCCGCAGCGGATCTTCTACCACACCGTGATCAACGAGGAGTTCGGTGGACAAGGGCTTGCGGGCAGGCTCGCCGAGGTGGCCCTGAACGAGACCATGAGCGAGGGACTCGGGATCGTGCCGGTGTGCCCTTTCATCAAGAAGTTCCTCACCAAGCACTCGGAATACGCGGCGAACGTTACTGCCCCGACGCTGGCGCACCTGGAGTACCTCAACGCGGCCCTCGTCCCCGCTGCCAGGGCCTAAAGCGGCGGGTCGCGCCGCCGTCGAGCCCTACGAATACATCAATGAACCGGGAGTCGTCAGGACTTCGCCGGTCTCCAGCCAGGTCTTGAGGCCGGAGAGGATCATCGGCCAACCGCCGTAGATCTGGTCGTTTCCGCCTTCGCGGAGGTCGCTGTGGGTGACGGTCAGGTGGCAGGAATCGCCGACCGGTTCGATCTCCCACGTGACGCGTGATGTGCCCTCGGCTTTGACGTCTTCACCCCAGAGCGCGCGCATGGTCTGGACGAGCCGGCGCGGGGGATCGACTTCCACGTTTTCGCCTTCGCCCAGGACCATTCCGTTCGCCTTGGGATTGTGCATCTCGTAGTGGCCGCCCGGCGTCCAGTCGGCAGTGTGGGTGTTGCCGAACTGGTACTTGCTGCGGGTGTCGCTGTCCGTGATGGCTTCCCAGAGCCGCTCCGGAGTGGTCTTGATGTAGATTTCGAAGATCTTTTCCACGGGACTTTCCAATCTGGTCTTGAGGTCGCTCAACGCAGCGGCCCATGGTTCTGCATATTTGCTCACCCAGCGGTCGTGGACGAGCCTGATGGGTACCGGATTCAGGTAGTGGAGCTTTTCGCGACCACGACGGCGGGTCACAACCAGCCCGGCTTCCTCAAGGATCTTGAGGTGCTTCATGATCCCGAAACGGGTCATGTCGAACCGTGCTTCAAGCGCGCTGAGCGTCTGCCCGTCCTCGAGGAAGAGCTCGTCGAGCAGATCCCTGCGGGTGGGGTCGGAGAGTGCCTTGAAGACGGCGTCCATGCATTCAGAATAGGTGACCATTTGGTCACATGTCAACGGATTTTGGCGGACTGGGTCCGGCGCATTTCCTGCGTGGGCGGGTTTATGTCCGGGTGGGTCTGAAGTGGTGGTTGCGGCGGGGTGTTTGGC
>NZ_JARVRI010000026.1:0-237138 GCF_030209785.1 Arthrobacter sp. efr-133-TYG-120 | reverse complement strand
GCTTTGTTGCGCTGTTCAACGCGCAGCAGCTTACGGCCTTCAGGTGCCAGGGTCACTGGAGTGCTCCTTCGGGGCTGGATACGAGTGCTTCTTCGTGCTTGCGGAACTCTTCGATGAAGCGCTCGGCAATGTCGGCCGGGTTGATGGTCTTGCCGGTCTCGATGGACATGGTGGTGACGCTCGCGTCGGTGATGCCGCACGCGATGATCTGTGCGTAGGGAGCGAGGTCATTGCTGCAGTTGATGGCCACGCCGTGCATGGTCACGCCGTCGAGGACGCGGATACCGATCGCGGCGATCTTGCGGTCCGGACCCTTATGGTCCGCGAGAACCCAGACTCCCGCCCGGCCTTTGACCCGCGTGGCCTTGATTCCGTAGTCCTCCATGATCGCGATCATGACGGCTTCGAGACGCTCGACGTAGTCACGGATCCCGGCGCGGTTCTTCAGTTTGAGGATGGGGTAGGCAATGAGCTGGCCGGGTCCGTGCCAGGTCAATTTGCCGCCACGGTCCACGGGAACAACCGGCGTGCCGTCAAACGGGCGCTCGTGGTCCTCCGTGAGCTTGCCTGCCGTGTACACCGCGGCATGTTCAAGGAGCAAGACGGTGCTGGGTTTGTCGCCGGCAACAACCTTGTTGTGGAGTTCGCGCTGGATATCCCAGCCCTGCATGTAGTCAACGAAATCCGGGGCAAGACCCAGCTGTGAAAACTCAAGAGTCATGGGGACAAGCTTAGACCCCGCGGGGCGCAGGCCATGATTTTGTGGCCAAGCTCTCAGTCGTACTCGGCTTGCTTGCGGGGCTCCGGTCCTTGGCCTGTGGATAACTTCTGCGGGAATCCGCGATTTCCGGTATTTGTTGAGGCATGGAGACTTTTTCGACCTGCGGGAGTGCCCAGGACCGTGAGCGGGACATGCCCTCCCAAGGGATCGAACCTTCCGAACCTGTGATCCCGGGCTTTGTTGCGGTGCGTGAACTGGGCCGCGGCGGAAGAGCCACGGTGTGGCTCGCAACGGAACAGCGGTCGGGGAAAAGCTTCGCCGTGAAATGCCTCGGCCGGAAACCGGAGACGGCGGATCCACGCGACGCCAAGTCATCCCTGCTGCGTGAGGTGCGGCTTCTATCCAGGCTGGACCACGAGCACCTCGTCAAAGTCCATGGCGTTGTTGAGTTGGCAAAGTCCGTCGACGGCGGCTTGGGCGTGGTCATGGACTACGCCCCTGGCGGCTCGCTTGGGCAGTTGGTGTCCAGCAGGGGGAGTCTTGGCGTGGGCGAGACAGTGACCATCCTGACGCCCCTGGCACAGGCCTTGGCCTATCTGCATTGCCAAGGGGTGACACACTCCGATGTTTCGCCCGGAAATGTCCTCTTCACCGCGCAAGGGAAACCGCTCCTCTCGGACATGGGCATTTCCCGCATGGTGGGGGACGCCGCGGGGGTTCCGGACTCGGGCACCCCAGGATTCGCGGATCCTGCTCCGGCTGTCCGGGGGGCAGCGGAACTGGAGCCGCAGCGCGATACCTACGCCCTCGCCGCGCTTGGCTGGTATTGCCTCACTGGTTCCGCCCCGGACACTGCGGCACGCCGGCCGCCCTTGACACTGTTGGTGCCTGCGGTGCCTACTGCCTTGGCCGTTGCGATCGAGGCCGGGCTTCATCCAGACGCGCAGCAGCGGCCGCCCGCGGCCGAATTGGGTGTCGCGGTCTACCGAAGCGCACCGCCGGAAGCTGTGGACCTTTCCGTTTCGGTGCACGCGACGGTTGTTCCGGAACTGATGACCCGGCGTCGGGCTTCTGCTCCTCGCCCAAAGCGCGCCCGCATCGCGGCGCTTTTCGGCCGCTTCCGCCCTCCAGGGTCGGGACGCAGACACCGGCGTGCGGTTGCGCCGGTTTCGGCACGACGGCGGGCGGCGCCCGTCGTGCTCGCTCTGGGGATGATTGCGGGCGCCGGATCAGTAGCCGCTGTGTGGTTGGCTGGTGCGGTGTGGTGGGCTGGCGATCGAGGACCGGGAGCCCGGCAGACGGCCCCTGGCCCGGCGTCGAGTGCTTCCCAGGAAGAACGAGTCGCGAGCGAGCCCGGCATGCCGCGCAATACCCAGCAGGGGGCCGGTCCCGATAAAGTCCCGGTGGAGGCAGAAGTTCCCGCGGTGGTATGGGGCCGGATCCGATCCGCAAACCCGGAGGAAGCCATACGGGGACTGTCGGCACTCCGGGACAAGGCGCTGAGTTCCGGAAAGTTCGAGCTCCTGGAACACGTTAATGTGCAGGGCTCGGCGGCTGCCGCCTCCGATGGAAAGCTCAAGGACGAATTGCTCGGCGCCGGCTTGGTTCTCGCGGGCTTTTCCACCACCCTCTCGAGCGTGAGTGTGGAGAGACCTTCCAGCCCGGACCGGGCAGCAGTTGCTGTCACGGTGGAAACGTCCGCCTATGAAGAACGGGACGCAGCAGGGGAGATCGTCGGAGCGCGGCCCCGGGGCGAACCACAGGAACTCAGGGTGGTTCTCCTGCGTGGCGAGGACGCGTGGAGGATCACCGAGATCCTGGCCAAGCAGTCTTAAATGATCATTTGCCGCCGCTTGCCACCCATTGGGCGGCATCCGCCAGCGCGGGGTGCTGCCAGGCAAAGCCTGAGTCCACCAGCCGTGCCGGTTCCATGCGCTGGTTGGCGAGGACAAGTTCCTCCGCCAGATGGCTGCCGAGGGCCAAGCGCAGCGCGGGGGCAGGTACGCGTAGGAACGCCGGCCGGTGCAGGGCCGCCGCCAATTGCGCAACGATGGCGTTGACGTCAGCGCTTTCCGGGGCGCACACGTTGACGGGACCTTCGAGCGCCGAGTTGAGCAGGTATTCGAAGGCTGAAACTTCATCCACAAGGGAAATCCAGGGCCAATATTGCCGGCCGTTTCCCAACGGTCCGCCCACGCCCATCTTCAGCAACGGAAGGAGCGGACCCAGCGCTCCGCCATCAGGGCTGAGGACCACGCCGGTGCGCGGCGTCACCACCCGCACGCCTGCGGGTGCCGTGTGGGCGGCGGCCTCCCAATCGACGCACAGGGTGGCCAGCATGCCTTTGCCTGGCCCCGCGTCTTCCCGGAGCAGGCCGGCACGGGACGAGCCGTAGTAACCCGAGGCGGACTGGCTCAGGAATGTTCCGGGCGGAGTTCCCAGCCGTCCCATGGCTGCCGTGAGAGTTTTTGTGGTCCGCAATCGTGAGTCGATAATTTCGCGCACGCGTGCTTTGGTCCAGCGCCGCTCCCCGATGCCTGCACCGGAGAGGTTGACCACAGCGTCTGCGCCATCGAGTACCGCCTCATCCAGTTGGCCCGCGGCCGGATCCCAAGACGCTTCGCCGGTTCCTTCAGGCGGGCGGCGAACCAGCCGGACGACGTCGTGCCCGCTGCCGAGGAGATGCGCGGAGAGCGCAGTTCCGATGAATCCCGAGGCACCCGATATCACGATTCGCATGCCCTATCTCATCATGGCAAGCATCACTCCGGCATTACGGCAGGCCTCAAAAGCCCTCGCGACTCCTTTGACTATGATCGAACAATGACCTCCTCCAGCTACTTCCGTTTCCCGCATTTGCACGGTGATTTGATCACCTTCGTGGCCGAAGACGACGTTTGGATTGCGCCCGTGGCCGGAGGCCGCGCGTGGCGGATTTCGGCCCAGCAGCTCCCTGCGCGCAATCCCCGCTTCACCCCGGACGGCAAGCGGCTTGTGTGGACGACGATCGTCGGGGCTGCTCCCGAGGTGGTGACAGCGAACGTCGACGGCGGCGGGTACCGGCAGTTGAGCTACTTCGGTCACAGCACCACCCGTGTCAAGGGATTCACCTCCTCAGGCGACGTTGTGGTCACGACGGCTTTTGAACAGGCCGAGGGGCGGCACACGCATGCTTACGCCTTGCCGTTCGACGGCGGCCCCGCCGTCGAGCTTCCTTTCGGCCCCGTCGAATCGGTGGCGTTCGGCCCGGAAGTGGGGGACGAGCGACCCGTTGTCCTTGCCAGTGTGCTCTCGCGCGAGCCTGCCTGGTGGAAGCGGTACCGTGGCGGTACCGCCGGTAAATTGTGGATCGACGCCGACGGGAACGGCGAGTTCGCCCGCTTGCTTTCCGGGCTCGACGGGAACCTCGCGGACCCGCTGTGGGTAGGCGGACGGATCGCCTTCCTCTCGGATCACGAGGGCTACGGAAATCTTTACTCGGTGCGGCCGGACGGTTCGGACCTGCGCCGGCACACCGATCACGAGGACTTCTACGTCCGGCACGCCACGAGCGACGGCAAGCGGGTCATCTTCGAATCGGCTGGCGAGTTGTGGATCCTGCCGAGTCTTGAGTCCGACGCCGAGGCAGTACGGCTTGACGTCAGCCTGGGCTCGGCATCCCAGTCGCGGCGGCCGGCACCCCTCAAAGTCGCCGCCCACTTGGGCGACGTCTTCCCCAACGCGGCCGGTTCGGCAAGCGCTGTGGAATCCCACGGAACCATCCACTGGCTGCGCCACAAAGACGGACCGTCCCGCGTTGTCGAAGCGACTCCCGGCGTGCGGGCACGCCTTCCCCGGCCCCTTATTGACGGTCGTATCGCCTACGTAGCGGACCATGACGGCGTCGACGCCATCTACATCAAGAGGATTGCCCCGCGCTTGTCGCAACCGGCGGTCGAAGCACCAGTCCAGGACGCTGCACCCGCCCGGCGCGAAGGTGAAGAGGACGGCGCCGGACAACTGCCCCGCCCCGTCTCGGCATCGGCGATCACGGGACAGCCCGCGACGTCCGGTGTTCGGCTGCAGGAACCGCACGCGGAGCCCGCTGCGGCGTCCGCGGATAGCGTGACCGCACCGGTGAGCGCCAGGCGTGGCGGAGCCGAAGAGTCACGGCTCGACTTCCTGAGGATCGATTTCCCCAGGGCAGCCTGTCCAAGCGCCCTCGAAGCCAGTCCCGATGGCAAGTGGCTTGCCGTGGGTACCGCGTTCGGGGACGTTTACCTGGCCGACACTGCAAATGGCACCTTGTCGCGGCTTGTCAGCGTAGGGGACGGCAGCATTGACGGCCTCGCGTGGTCGCCGGACGCGCAATGGCTCGCATGGTCAGAGCCTGTGACATCCTTCGGCTCACGGAGCAAGTTGCGCATGGTCAACACCGCCAACCCTGGAGACATCGTGGAGGTCACGGACGGCCGCTTCTGCGACGAATCGCCGGCCTTCACTCCCGACGGAAAATTCCTGGCGTTCCTCTCGAACCGCAGCTTCGATCCCGTGTACGACGGCCATGCCTTCGACCTGTCGTTCCCCAGCCCCATCAAGCCGTACCTTGTGGCACTCGCTGCAGCCACTCCTTCGCCTTTCGGCCCGGTCGTGGACATGCTGGACGAGGAGGAAGCGGACGCCGTACCCGAAGGGGAGAACGGCGCAAGGAACGCCGAGAAGGACGGTACCGGGGATGGTGCCGGAACCGCCGTCACGGTCCGGGTGGACCGTGAGGGCCTGCCGTTGCGCGTCATCGGCGTCCCGGTGCCGCAGGGCAACTACTCGGCGCTTTCGGCCTCCAGCGGCGCGCTGCTGTGGCTCGATACCCCCCTCTCAGGCGTCACGGGAGATGGCCGTGGCACGGTGCAGGACAAGGCACCTGCTCCAGCGCTGGTCCGCTACGAGCTTTCGAAGCAGAAACAGGTCACACTCGTCCCCGCCGTGGAGCGCTACCGACTCTCCGGAGACGGCAAGAAACTGGTCTTCGTCAATGACAAGCAGGTTGTCGCCGTACCATCCGACGCCAAGGCCGAGGAAGAATCGGGAGAGCTTGTCAAGGTTGAGCTGAACCGGATCCGGATGGTCTTGGATCCGTTGTCCGTATGGGGACAGGCATTCGACGAAGCATGGCGGCTGCAGCGGGACTTCTTCTGGACCGAAGACATGGCGGGCCAGGACTGGGATTCGGTCTACCGGCGGTACCGTCCCGTCGTCGAACGCCTCGGCTCGCACGACGACCTGGTGGACCTTCTGTGGGAACTGCACGGTGAGCTTGGCACGTCCCACGCATACGTTCGTCCGGCTGCGGTGGGCGAACCAGGGAGCAACGGCCAGGGCAGGCTCGGTGCCGACCTCAAGCTCACGGAAGCCGGTTGGGAGATCACGCGCATCCTGGCGGGAGACACTTCCGACCCTCTGGCCAACTCGCCGCTGACCCGGCCGGGAGCCGACGCGAAGGTGGGCGACGTGATCCTGGCGATCGACGGCGTCGGGCTCTCCGCAGACCGAACTCCGGCCAAGCAACTGGTGGGCGCAGCGGGCCGGACCGTGGAACTCACGATCCTGAACGGCGGCCGGCACGCCGGGGCGGCAGGCCGGCAGCGGCGGATCGCCGTGGTTCCAGTGAAGGACGAGGAACGCTTGCGGTACCAGGAGTGGGTTCACGCCAACAGGCGCACCGTGCGCGAGGCCTCGAATGGAAAGTTCGGCTATCTGCATGTACCGGACATGATGGCCAACGGCTGGGCGCAGCTTCACCGGGACCTTGACACCGAGACCGCGCTGGACGGGTTGATTGTCGATGTCCGGCGGAACCGCGGTGGCCACACGTCGCAGCTCGTGGCTGAACTGATCGGCCGCAAGGTCACCGGCTGGAGCATGCCGCGCGGCGAAAAGCCGCGTACGTACCCGCACCACGCCCCGCGCGGCCCCGTCATTATCCTCGCCGACGAATTCGCCGGCTCCGACGGCGACATCATCACGCAGGTGTCCAAACTCCGCGGCATCGGCCCGGTCATCGGCACCCGGACCTGGGGCGGCGTGGTCGGCATCGACAACCGTTTCGCCCTGGCTGACGGCACCGGCGTGACCCAGCCGCGCTATGCCACGTGGTTCTCCGGCGGCATCGGTTGGAGCGTGGAGAACTTCGGGGTTGAGCCTGACATCGAAGTAGTGTTCCCGCCGCACGCCTACGCGGCCGGTACCGATCCCCAGCTGGAGTACGGGATCGGCGCGCTCAAGGAAATGGTGCAGGAACTACCCACGGACCGGCCACCGGTGCGTGAAGGCTACCGCAAGCTCCGCCCGGCCGCGTTGCCCGCAAGGCCGCAAAAGAGCTAGCTGGAGGCCCGCACGACGAAGTCCCCGCCCTTCCGGAAGGAAAGGCGGGGACTCGCTTTTTGGACAGGTTTCGGACGGGTTGCCGCTAGGAAGCGAGCGTGGCATCCAGCGTGATCGGGGTTGCCCGGAGTGCCTGGGAAACCGGGCAGTTGAGCTTGGCGTCTTCGGCGAGGCGCTGGAATTCCTCTTCGGAAACACCTGGGATGCGTGCGCTCACGGTCAGGTGGATGCCCGTGATGCCTTCGCCTGGCTGGAAGGTGACGTCGGCCTTGGTGTTGACCTCCTCCGGCGCGAAGCCTGCGCCTGCGACGCCGTTGCTGAAGGCCATCGAGAAGCATGCCGAGTGCGCGGCGGCAATCAGCTCTTCGGGGCTGGTCTTGCCCTCTGCGGACTCCGCGCGGGCCTTCCAGGTGACGTTGAAGGTTCCGAGTCCGGAGCTGTCCAGCGTGGTGTTGCCGGCGCCTTCGATCAGGTTGCCGTTCCATACGGTGTGTGCGGTGCGTGTTGTTGCCATGTCCACTCCTCAGCGTCGTTGCGAATTGGCATCCGGATACCGGATGCCGCCGGGTTCAATCCTAGGGATTCGACGGCGGCGGCGCACCGCTTGTCCGCTCTCAGAGGATTGTGACTGCCGTGGTTCGGGCGGCCACGGATTAAGCGGCGACGGCCGCCCGGACGAATGGTCCAGGCGGCCGCGCGGTTTGCTCCGGTCAGCGCTTTTCCGCTCCTACTGCCAGATCGTTGCGATGGCGATGTTGAGCAATCCCAGGCCGCCGACGCCGTGGGCCAGTCCTGTTGAGACCGGTTCGCCCTTCTTGACCTTGCGTGAGCCGATGACGGCGAGCACGGCTACGGCGAGGCCGATCGCGAACTTGATGCCCAGCTTGAAGTAGTCGGGGTGGGTGTTGGGCAGCATGGGGAGGATTCCCATCATGGCAATGCCGGTGATCAGCTGCACGAAGGCGCCGTCGCGCTGGCGCGGGTGGACGGTCGGCTGCTTCATGGTGGCGATCCAGTAGCCCACAATCATGGCTGCGCCGACGATATGCAAGAACAGCAGGACGTTGAAGAGGATAGTCATGGCTCCAGCTTAGCCAGATTCTTCTACGAGCCGTAGCAAAGCCACGGAAGAAAATGCATGCAAAGACGGGAAGGTCCCGGCGGTTTCCCGCCGGGACCTTCCCGTCACGTGATGACACTTATTAGAGGCCGAGGTCGGCTTCGAAGGCACCTTCCTCAAGGCGGGCCCTGAGGGTCTGCAGGAAGCGGCCGGCGTCGGCACCGTCAACCAGGCGGTGGTCGTACGTGAGGGACAGGTACATCATGGAGCGGATGGCGATCGAGTCGTCACCGTTTTCGTCCGCAACCACGACAGGACGCTTGACGATCGCGCCGGTGCCCAGGATGCCCACCTGCGGTTGGTTGATGATCGGCGTGTCGAACAGTGCGCCGACAGAACCGATGTTGGTGATGCTGAACGTACCGCCGGACAGCTCGTCCGGACCGATCTTCCCCTGGCGGGTGCGGCCGGCGACGTCGGCGATCTTGCTGGCCAGGCCGGCAAGGTTCAGGTTGCCGGCGTCGGAAATGACCGGAACCAGCAAGCCCTTGTCGGTGTCCACCGCAATCGCGAGGTGTTCCGCGTTGTGGTAGGTGATTTCCTGCTTGTCTTCGTCATACGCAGCGTTCAGCTTGGGGTGCTGCTTCAAGGCTTCGGCCACGGCCTTGGCGATGAATGGCAGGAAGGTCAGCTTGACGCCGTTCTGGGCCTCGAAGGAGCCCTTGGCCTTGAGGCGGAGCTTGGCGATCTTGGTCATGTCGACCTCGTGCACCTGGGTCAGCTGCGTTGAGGTTTCGAGGGACTCGCGCATGCGGCGGGCGATGACCTGGCGGATGCGGGGAGCCTTCTCCACGGTACCGCGGAGCGAGGAAGCAGCCACGGGGGCGGCAGCAGGCTTGCCGGGTGTCGCGGGAGCTGCGGCCGCCGGCGCAGAAATCGATGCTGCCTGCGCAGCCGTTTTCATTGCGTCGGCTGCGGCGAGCACGTCCTGCTTCCGGATACGGCCGCCGACGCCGGTGCCCGTCACGGTGGTGATGTCGACACCGTTCTGGTTGGCAAGCTTGCGGACGAGCGGGGTGACGTAACCGGACTCGCTCGAAGACGCTGCGGGTGCCGGAGCTGCTGCCGGCGCGGGTGCGGCTACCGGGGCAGCCGGTGCTGCGGGTGCCGGTGCTGCTGCCGGCGCGGGTGCGGCTTCAACGACGGGTGCCGGTGCGGCGGGGGCTGCAGCCACAGGTGCCGGGGCTGCGGGTGCTGCCGCAGGTGCGGGTGCCGCTGCGGCGGGGGCGCCCGAGCCGATGACGGCAAGGACAGAGCCGACTTCAGCGGTCTCGTCCTCGTTGACGCGGATCTCAAGCAAAGTACCGGCCACGGGGGAGGGGATCTCGGTGTCGACCTTGTCGGTGGAGACCTCGAGGAGCGGTTCGTCCACCTCGACGCTGTCGCCCACGGCCTTGAGCCAGCGGGTGACGGTGCCTTCGGTGACGCTTTCACCCAGGGCGGGGAGAGTCACATCGTGACCCGATGCCTCGCCGGAAGCTGCCGCCGGGGCTGCGGCTTCTTCGGCGACGGGAGCCGGTGCTGCTTCGGGAGCCGGTGCTGCTTCAGGTGCGGGGGCTGCCGGTGCTTCTTCCGCAGGTGCGGCGGCGGGCGCTGCAGCGCCGTTGCTGCCGCTGCCGATCCGGACCAGGGGAGCGCCGACTTCGGCGGTCTCGTCTTCAGCCACGAGGATTTCTTCGATAATGCCGGCAATAGGAGACGGGATTTCAGTGTCTACTTTGTCGGTGGAAACTTCGAGCAGGGGCTCGTCGACTTCCACTCGGTCACCAACCTGCTTGAGCCAGCGAGTGACGGTGCCTTCGGTGACGCTTTCACCAAGGGCGGGCAAGTTAACGGATTCAGACATGTCGTCCCCGTTCTCCTTATTGATCTTTAGTGCGGATGAGTGTTGCCTGCTGGGGTCCTGCGCCCGCAGTTCGTGCGGGCGCAGGACCGGGTGTCTTGCGTAAAGACTTAGCCGTGGAGCGGCTTTCCTGCCAGCGCGAGGTGGACTTCGCCCAGGGTCTCGTTCTGCGTCGGGTGTGCGTGGATGAACTGTGCCACGTCCTCCGGGTGTGCTTCCCAGTTGACGATCAGCTGTGCTTCGCCGATCTGCTCGCCCATGCGGGAACCGATCATGTGGATACCGACGACGGGGCCGTCCTTCTGGCGGACAACCTTCACGATGCCGCCGGTGCCCAGGATGGAGCTCTTGCCGTTGCCGGCCAGGTTGTATTCCTGGGTCTGGACCTGGTCCTCGCCGAACTTCTCCTTGGCGCCCTTTTCGGTGTAGCCGACGGTGGCGATTTCAGGTTCGCAGAAGGTGACCTTCGGGATGTTCACGTCTTCGACGACTACCGGGTTCAGGCCGGCGATCTCTTCGGCGACGAAGATGCCCTGCTGGTAACCGCGGTGGGCCAGCTGGACGCCCGGGACGATGTCGCCGACGGCGTAGACGTTGCCGACGCCGGTGTGCAGGCGCTCGTTGGTGATGACGAAGCCGCGGTCGATGGTGACGCCTGCCTCTTCGTAGCCGAGGTTGGCGGTGACGGGGCCACGGCCCACGGCAACCAGGAGGAGATCGGCTTCGAAGGTCTGGCCGTCAACCAGGGTGACCTTCACTCCGTTGTCGTCCTGCTCGACGCCCTGGAAGAAGACGCCGGTGCTGAACTTGATGCCGCGCTTCTTGAAAGCGCGCTCAAGGTTCTTCACGATGGCGGTGTCTTCGTTGGGAACGAGGGAGGGGAGGCCTTCGACGATCGTGACGTCGACGCCGAAGGACTTCCACACGGAAGCGAATTCGACGCCGATGACGCCGCCGCCGAGGACGATGACGCTCTTGGGGATGTAGTCCATGGTCAGCGCTTCATCGGACGTGATGACGCGGCCGCCGATTTCCAGGCCGGGCAGGGAACGGGAGTAGGAACCCGTGGCCAGGACGATGTTCTTGCCCTTGTAGGCTGTGCCGTCCACGACGACGGTGTCGGTGCCCTGCAGCTTGCCTTCGCCTTCGATGACCGTGATGCCCTTGGACTTGATGAGTCCTTGCAGGCCCTTGTACTTACCGGCGACGATTCCGTCCTTGTAGGCGTTCACGGCCGTGATGTCGATGCTGTCCAACGTGACGTTGACGCCGTACTTGGCGGAATCGCGTGCGTGGTCGGCCAGTTCGGCCGAGTGCAGCAGGGCCTTGGTGGGGATACAGCCGTTGTGCAGGCAGGTGCCGCCGAGCTTTCCCTTCTCGACGAGGCCAACGGTGAAACCAAGCTGAACGGCACGCAGAGCCGTGGCGTAGCCGCCGCTGCCGCCACCGAGTACCAGGATGTCGAATTCTTGCGCAGTTGCCTGATCGGCCACTAGGACGCTCCCTCGCGTGAGCGATGACACGCGACTACGCGTCATCTGGTCTTGGAACTTGTACTGCCGCGATTATGCCAGCACCGAAGTTCTCTTGCATTTGTGACTACCGTGGTTCACCTTAGCGAACCACTTATCCATGCTCCACCCTGCCGGGGCATTTGTGGGGCGCTTGTGGCCAGACTCACGTCGGGCCGTGGGGCCGGTCATGAACCGGCCCCACTTGGGACTTGCTTAGGCTGTCGCCAGCACGTCTTCGACGTAAGCGAGCAGCGTCCGGACAGTGCAGCCGGTGCCTTGCTTGGGCGTGTAGCCGTAGGGGCTGCCGTTGTTGAAGGACGGGCCGGCGATGTCGACGTGCGCCCAGGGGATCTGCTTGCCCTCGGCGTCCTTCCCGACGAACTCACGCAGGAACACGGCCGCCGTCATCATTCCACCGTGGCGTTCGCCGATGTTGGCGATGTCCGCCACCTGCGAATCAAGGCTGGCCCGAAGCTCCTCCGGCAGCGGCATCGGCCACACGAGTTCGCCCGCGCGATCTGCCGCGGACTTGAGCGCGCCCGTGACGGAGTCGGAACCCATGACTCCGGCAGTGCGGTTGCCGAGGGCGATCAGCTGGGCGCCCGTCAGCGTCGCGACGTCGATGATGGCGTCCGGCTGCTCGAGGCTGGCCGCGACGATTCCGTCCGCCATGACCAGGCGTCCCTCGGCGTCGGTGTTGAGGACCTCGACCGTCTTGCCGCCGTACACGGTAAGGACGTCTGCCGGGCGCTGTGCAGCGCCCGAGGGCATGTTCTCGGCGATGCAGAGCCACGCGGTCACCTTGACGGGCAACCCGAGCCCCGCGACGGCCAGGACAGTATTAAGTACGACGGCGGCGCCCGCCATGTCGCTCTTCATGTCGCCCATGCCGAGGGCCGGCTTGATGGAAATGCCGCCCGTGTCAAAGGTGATGCCCTTACCGACCAGGGCGATCTTCTTGGTGGCCTTGGCCGGGGCGTACTCCACCTTGACGAGGCGCGGCTGGCGGGTCGAACCTTTTCCAACGCCCAGGATTCCGCCGAACCCGTCCTTTTCGAGGCGTTTTTCGTCCCACACGGTGACCTTGACCGGCAGCCCCTTGGAGAGTTCCTTGGCAGCTTCAGCAAAGGACTCCGGGTAGAGGTGACTCGGAGGCTCGTTGACCAGCGTGCGGGTGGCGTTGACCGCGCGTCCCACGAGCAAGGCACGATCGAGCGCGGGCTGGACGTCCTTGCCGTCAAACGCCGTGTGGATCAGGACCTTGCCGACCGGGTCCTTGAGGCCGTCCTTGCTGGAGCGGTGCTCTGTATAGGAATAGGAACCCAGCACAGCGCCTTCGGCGACGGCTGCGACGTCGGCGAGGGACGCCGTCGGGAGGGCCAGTGTCACGGAGGACAAACCGGCAAGTTGGCGGACGGCGGATCCCGCAGTCCGGCGCAGGGTTTCCTCGGCCAGGAGGGCGTCGTCGGCGACTTTGCCGACACCCGCCAGGACGAGGACGCCCGAACCGGTCTCCGGAAGACCCGGCAGACGGTGTACCTGATCGGCTGCTCCCGTGATGCCGAGGAGGCCCAATGAAGCCGCGAGGGTTTCCGCGGCCTTCGCGCCCAAGGGGTTCCCGAGCAGTACCGGCCCGTCTTCCCCCTGACCGACGGCTATCACGAGTGCGTCGCTGGGCGCCTTCTTCAGGTCCTTGGCGATAGTGCCAAGGGTGATGTCTGTAGTCTTCACCACGAGGATTTGTCCTCATCTCTCTCTGCATGGCTTGGCCGGGCTGCATGTTAGGCGCCCGGCCCTGGTACCCCTCCGTTGTCCGCCTGGGACAACGTCGGTGGTTGCTTGGGTCCGCACACGGCGGCACGTCTCGATCGTAGTCTGTCTGCCGCGCCGGAAAGCAATTAAATGAGAGTTGCGGCACATTGGCCGACAGGAATGCGCGGCTCGTCCGGGGCGTTGTACCAATACATGGAGCGTGGCCGGCCGCCAAGGCATCCACTGCGGCGTGCAGCCGCCTGCTCCTCCAATGAACTTGAAACTGCGAAAGGAACATGCCGTGTTTGAACGGATTTCCGGCTCACTCCTTGACCCTGAGTCGCTCTACGCGAGCAACATCGAGCTCTTCCACAGCCCGGACACCAGGGGCCTCAACATGCTGATGGGCTTCACGGGATTCGCTGACGCCGGGCACGTGGTCCAGCAGATCAACCGGGAACTGCTGGATACGCTCGAAGTCGAAACGGTGGCTGTGTTCGACGCCGACCAGCTCATCGACTACCGCACGCGCCGTCCCCACATCAGCTTTGTCGAAGACCATCTGGAAGACTACAAAGCCCCTCAATTGGCGCTTTACAAGCTGAATGACGGCTTGGGCGAGCCGTTCCTGTTGCTTGCCGGTTTTGAACCGGACCTCCAGTGGGAGCGTTTCGCGCGCGCCGTCGTTGGGATCGTGGAAAAACTGGACGTCAACCTGGTGACCTGGATCCACTCCATCCCTATGCCGGTTCCGCACACCCGGCCGGTTGGTGTCACGGTGCACGGCAACCGTCCGGAACTCATCGAGGGCATTTCCACGTGGAAGCCGACGGTCGAGGTTCCTGCGGCCATTGGCCACATCCTCGAGTTGCGGCTGGCCGAAGCCGGGCGGAAAGTGGCCGGGTATGTCATCCACGTCCCGCACTACCTTGCGGATGCCGAGTACCCGCCGGCAGCGGTGGCGGGACTCGAATACCTCGGTGCAGCCACGTCCCTGATGCTGCCGACGGACCGCCTTCGCGAGGCCGGCAGGGAAGTGGGCAGGCAGATCGCCGAACAAGTGGAAGCATCCGAGGACGTCCAGCAGGTCGTTTCCAAGCTGGAGTCCCGCTATGACGACAAGGCCGAGGGAACGGTCCGCCGTTCCCTGCTGGCCGACGAGAACGACGAATTGCCCAACGCCGAGGATCTGGGCGCGGCGGTTGAGGCGTATCTCGCACGTAAAGATGCGCGCCCATAAAGCAGCTTTAATGCGGCCCCGGGCATAATGGAAGGGTGAACGCACCCCGCGCCTGGCTCATTTGGACGATCGGGGTGCTTGCCTACCTTGTGGCAGTGGCCCAGCGCACATCCTTTGGCGTGTCCGGGCTGGAGGCTACCGAACGGTTCCATGCCAGCGCAGCGGCCATCTCCTTCTTCACCGTGCTTCAGCTGCTGGTCTACGCAGGCCTCCAAATACCGGTTGGGCTCCTGGTTGACCGCTTCGGCTCGCGCGCCATGATCGCCAGCGGTGCCGTACTCATGGGCCTCGGTCAACTCCAGCTGGCATATGCCGACGCTGTTCCGGCTGGAGTGCTCGGCAGGGTCCTGGTCGGCGCCGGGGACGCCATGACCTTCGTCTCCGTGATCCGCCTCGTGCCGATCTGGTTCGCGCCGGCGAGGGTTCCGCTCGTCACCCAGCTGACGGGAATGTCGGGCCAGCTCGGCCAGCTCATCAGTGTGGTGCCCTTCGCCCTCGTCCTTCATTCGGCAGGCTGGAACACGGCTTTCCTGGCGTTGAGCTCGTTGTCCGCGCTCGCCGTCGTCCTTGTCCTTGCCTTGCTCAGGGACGTTCCGCCGGGCCACCCGCCCAGGGAGAACGCGCAGGGGCTGCGCGCCACGGGCGTGACCCTCGCGCGTGCCTGGAAGCAGCCCGGCACGCGCCTGGGACTCTGGTGCCACTTCACTGTCCAGTTCAGCGGCAACGTCTTCGCCATGTCCTGGGGCTACCCGTTCCTGGTCTCGGCGCAGGGCCTGAACCCGGCCACTGTGTCCGCCCTGATGGGACTGTTCGTCGTCACCAGCATTCTCGTGGGCCCTCTGTTCGGAACCTTCGTGGCCAGGCACCCGATGCGGCGCTCGGCCATGGTGCTACTGATCACGGCGGCTACGGCACTTGCCTGGGCTGCTGTCCTGCTGTTGCCCAGCAGGGCGCCCCTGTGGTTGCTTGCATTGCTCGTGATTGCCCTGGCGATCGGCGGACCCGGGTCCATGATCGGCTTTGATTTTGCCCGGACATTCAATCCTTCCCACAGGATTGGTACCGCCACGGGCATCGTCAATGTGGGCGGCTTCGTTGCCGCGCTCCTGACGATCTACCTGGTTGGGCTCATCCTCGACATTCTCCACACGAGTGGTTTCTCGGGCGGGGAGCTGTACGGCCTGGCGTCCTTCCGCATCGCATTGAGCGTGCAGTTCCTGTTCCTTCTCGTGGGCACGGTGTTGATCCTCATGACCCGTCGCAAGGTGCGCCGTCAGATGGCCGCCCAAGGCGTCCACGTCCCGCCGCTCCTCGTGTCGTTGGCGAACCAGCGCCGGCGCCGCGTGGAATTGCGCCGCGAACGTCTCGCGAAGCAGCGGAGTTCCACGCCGTAGCCTGTTTTCGCGGTGTTCCTCCACAGGGGTCGACGGACACCTTTGTCCACATAGGGCAATTGAGGCCTGCCGTGGCCCGCCATTGATGCCGATGCTGGATTCATGACAGCAGACAACCGCGTGACCGTCTTCCGGCCCGAGGACATCCTCGGCTTCATTCCCCACGCCTTGGGGCTCTGGCCAAAGGAGAGCCTCGTTGCCATCACGCTGCGGGGGCAGACACTTGGCGCCACACTCCGCGTGGACCTTCCGGGCGAGAGATCCGACCGCGGGCTTGCCGCGTACTCACGGAGGATCGGTGAGTATCTGGAAGCGGACCATGACGCCGACGGCGTGCTCTTGGCATTCTTCAGCGACGACGGTTGGGACGCCGGCGGCGCCGTGCCGCACGGCCTGCCGCTGCTGGAAGCCCTGGTACGCGTCCTGGATCATCGGGGCTTGGTGTTGCGGGATGCATGGTTCATTGGTTCCGACTACTGGCGAAGCGCATTCTGCAACGATGTGGAGTGCTGTCCCCTTCCCGGCCGTCCCGTAGACCAGATCCTGGATAGCCGGCTCAACGCGGAAATGGTGTTCAGAGGGAGCAACGTCTTGGAATCGCCACTGTTGTTGGGGCCTGAGGACGAGCCCGTCCGTGATCCGGAATTCATGCGCACGGAAGACGCCACGCTTGGGGAATTGCTCCGGCTATGGCGGAGCAGGAAGGCATTCGAAGAAATGCTGGATGTGTGGAGCGGGGTCCTCGATTCCGGCCGCCCAGCGGAGTTCGACGGCGAGGCTGCGGCGTTCCTCCGGGCAAGCCTGCGGGTCTCCGCCTGGCGCGACGCCGTGGTGGTCCTAGCGGCTGCCGGGAAAACCGTCGCTTGTGGCGGTGCGGAGGCCTTCGGCTTCTTTGACCAAGACGACGATGAACAGGGTTCCTTGGTCGTTCCGCCCGGTCTCTGTCCCCCTCCACCAGCAGCGGGCAAGCGGACTCCGGCCACGGATGTCAGCGTCTTGCGCTATGGAGACGTGCTCCTGGGCCTCTACCCGGAGAACCCCGACTGGAGACGGTTGACGAGCCTGGACGGGGTTCTGGCGATGCTCTCCCGGCGCAGTGGTGGGGAGGCGCGCGCTGCAACGCTTACGATCCGGGGGTGGATTCAGTGGTGCCGGGGGAGCGGTTCGTTCGCCCGCGAGCTCCTGTCCCAGGCTGACGCTGAACAACGGGGCTATCGACTCGCGGAGTTGCTCGCCGAGGTAGTGAGGCGCGGAACAGTCTGCGGCTGGGCCAAAAGCAAGTCGTCCGCGTGGCGGAAGTTCGGTGGTGCGGTGGCATGACTCCAAGCCCCGGGGTGACTCCAGGAGCGTCACATTGAGTGAAATCCGTGCGGCACGTAATTGTCTGCCCGGTAGCGGATATCGACCCCCGGAACTCAAAACCGTGAGACAATGGTTGCCGAGACCCGGTTGGGTCCGTGTTTCAAGTGCCGTTAACGTCCCCTGAACTCTAGGGAACATTAAGGCGCCGTCGGGAGTTTTACCTAAAGACTCTGCGGTCGGCGATGGCACTTGATGTTGATCACGGACTTGACAGGGTCATAGTGGTGTTGCCCCCATGGTGATTCCACAGACCGCCGCTAGAAAGGTTTTCTGTGACCCCGTCTTCCGCCGAGAAGGAACCCGCCGCCCTGGCCGAACTGTCCGCCGAAGAAAAGAAGGCGGCTACAGCTGCGAAGCGTGCGGCAACGCGTGCTGCCAATGCTTCGACTGCAGGCGCAGACAAGCCGGCACCCAAGAAGCGCGGGCCCAAGCCCGGCGCCAAGGCCGCTGCCGAAGCAGCCAACAAGTCCGCCGGCGCCGACGAGGACTCCGAAGAAGAAGCCGAGGATTTTGACGCCGTCGTTCCCGACGAAGCAGAGCTCACGGAGGAAGTCGAAGAAGGCGAAGAGGGCAAGAAGCCCGCGACCACCGGCTCCGGCTTTGTTTACTCGGATGCCGATGACGATGACGCGCCTGTCCAGCAGGTCATGTCAGCCGGTGCCACGGCCGACCCCGTCAAGGACTACCTGAAGCAGATCGGCAAGGTTGCCCTGCTGAACGCGGAGCAGGAAGTCGACCTTGCGCTCCGCATTGAAGCGGGTCTCTTCGCAGAAGAGAAGATCAACGCCGACGACGGCTCCATGGACCCGAAGCTGAAGCGTGAACTCGAGTTCATCATCCACGACGGCAAGAGGGCCAAGAACCACCTCCTCGAAGCCAACCTGCGCCTCGTGGTCTCGCTGGCCAAGCGCTACACAGGGCGCGGCATGCTCTTCCTGGACCTCATCCAGGAAGGCAACCTGGGCCTGATCCGTGCAGTGGAGAAGTTCGACTACACCAAGGGCTTCAAGTTCTCCACCTACGCCACTTGGTGGATCCGTCAGGCCATCACCCGCGCCATGGCGGACCAGGCCCGTACCATCCGCATCCCGGTGCACATGGTGGAAGTCATCAACAAGCTGGCACGCGTCCAGCGCCAGATGCTGCAGGACCTTGGGCGCGAACCTACGCCTGAGGAACTTGCCCTCGAGCTGGACATGACTCCCGAGAAGGTCGTTGAAGTCCAGAAGTACGGCCGCGAGCCCATCTCGCTGCACACTCCGCTGGGCGAGGACGGCGATTCCGAATTCGGCGACCTCATCGAGGACTCCGAAGCAGTTGTGCCTGCGGACGCCGTAAGCTTCACCCTCCTCCAGGAGCAGTTGCACTCAGTGCTCGATACCCTGTCCGAGCGGGAAGCAGGCGTCGTCGCGATGCGCTTCGGCCTTACCGACGGCCAGCCGAAGACTTTAGACGAAATCGGCAAGGTCTATGGAGTCACCCGCGAACGCATCCGTCAGATCGAATCGAAGACGATGTCAAAGCTGCGCCACCCCTCGCGGTCGCAGGTTCTGCGCGACTACCTTGACTAAAGCAACGGACGCCATGCCTTAGCCGGCACCCCCGTCAAAAGTGGACCCCCGGATTCCCGGGGGTCCACTTTTGCATCAGCGGCTGTATCTAAGGGCTGTTCCGTTCGAGCGCTTGGCCAAGGATGCGGGCACCTTCCGGGAACGCCGAAGGGTTGGGTCCCGCATAGTTGAGCCGGATGAACGGTCCCGCCGGTTCGGCGGGGAACCACTCAGTACCGACCGCGATCATCACCCCGGCACTCTCGCAGTCACGGGTCAGCCCCTCGAGGTCCGTGCCGTCCGGCAGGCGTGCCCAGAGATTCAGCCCTCCCTTGGGGATGAGGCTGAGATGGGCCTGGGAGGCGTGCTCACGCAGGCTCGTGACAAGGAGGTCGCGGCGCGACTGAAGCTGATGGCGGAGGCTGCGCAGATGCGTCTGCCAGGCCGGCTGCGTGACCACATCGAGTGCCGCAGCCTGGAGGAGCCCGCTGACGTACATCGACTCGGCTGCCCGGTCCGCAAGGATGCGTTCGCGGGCCGGGCCGCGAGCAATGACCGCGGCAACGCGGATGGCGGGTGAAACGCTTTTCGTGAGGGAGCGCAAGTAGACCACATGGCCCGAATCGTCACGTGCGGCGATGGGTACCGGCGTCGACGTAATGCCGAAGTCGTGGGCCCAGTCGTCCTCGACGAGGAAGGCGCCGTACTCCCGGACAACATCCAGGACTTCTTCCCCCCGGCGGGCGGACCACTGCGCACCGGTGGGGTTGGCATAGTTCGGTTGGGCGTAGAACAACCGGGCGCCCGTCTCCTCAAAGGCCCTGGCCAATTCTTCGGGCTCGGGCCCCTCGGCTCCGCTGGGCACCGGGACGATGCGGACTCCGGCTTGGGTCGCGGCGAGGATGGCTCCCCAGTAGCTCGGGGATTCCATGAGCAGTGGCTGCCCGTGGCCCACCAATGCCGTGAAGATGGAGCTGAGGCCGCCTTGGCTTCCCGGCAGGACGATGACGTCGCTCGGTGTCGGCGGGGTGAGTCCTGCCGGCGTCGCGGTGCCGAGTTCGTGCGCGAACCAGGACTGCAATTCGGGAAGTCCCGGCGCCGGAGGTCGGGACAGGGCCGCGTCGCCGCGGGCCACGCGGGCGAGAGCGGCCCGGACAAGCCGTTCCGGCAGGAGTTCCCGGTCCGGGTATCCGGAGTGGAAGGCAATAGTGGCGTTCGAGGTGTCGCGCATCGTGGTGGAGGCTGAGCGGGAAGGCGCCTGCGGCGCACGCAACGCTGCGGTTTGCCAGCCGTAGTCCGAGGGGCGCGCTGTCCGGACGGCCCGGACGAAGGTCCCGACGCCGGGCCGTCTCTCGATCAAGCCCTGCGAAGTGAGCGTCTGCAAGGCCTTCTGCACCGTCACAGGGCTGGCCTGGTACTCGGCAACCAGTGACCGCGTGGACGGCAGCCGGGATCCCGGAGCGGCCCCGGTGATCCATTCCCGCAGTCGCATCGCAATCCTGGAACTGCTATCGTTGTTCATGAAATACAATAGTAGCGCTACTACACTTATTCGAGAAGTGATACCGTCCCGCTCGATAACGGGCCTCTGGTGGGGCCTCCTCGGAGTAGCGGCGTTTTCCTTCACTGTTCCCTTCACCCGAGTGGCGGTGGGTGGCCTGTCGCCGCTGTTCATCGGCTCCGGCCGTGCCGTCGTCGCAGCGATACTCGCGGCATCCGCCCTCGTGCTCACCAGGCAGCGCCTTCCGCGAGGCAAACAATGGGCACGGCTCGCGGTGGTCGCCGCCGGGATTGTTGTCGGCTTTCCGCTACTCACCTCATTCGCGCTTACGACGGCGCCGGCCAGCCACGGCGCTGTCGTCATCGCCCTGCTGCCTGCTGCGACGGCAACCGCCGCGGTGCTCCGCGGGCGTGAGCATCCTCCGGCAGCCTTCTGGCTGGTCACGGCCGTAGGGGCCGTTGCGGCCATCGGATTTGCCCTATCGCAGGCCGGTAACCCAGCGCAGTCCGGTGGGTTCGGGCAACTCAACTGGGCAGACGTGCTCCTCCTCGGCGCCGTCGTTTCCGCGGCCATCGGTTACGCGGAAGGTGGCCTGCTCGCCCGCGAACTCGGCGCATGGCAGACCGTATCCTGGGCGCTCGTCCTGGCCCTGCCGTTGATGGCCGGCCTGACAGCACTCTCCGTGTCCCAGCAGCCGCCGTCAGCCTCACCGGTCCAATGGGCCGCTTTTGCATACCTCGGAGTCGTCAGCATGTTCTTCGGCTTCGTCGCCTGGTACCGGGGCCTCGCCGTCGGGCCCATGGCCAAGGTCAGCCAGGTACAACTCATCCAGCCCGTGCTGAGCATTTGCTGGGCAGGGCTGTTGCTGGGCGAATCCCTGGGCTGGACCACGATCGTCGGCGGGCTGGCCGTCATCGCTTGCGCCGGCATCGCGGTCCGGGTCCGCCTCAATCCGCAGCCCGCCGACCAAGGCCGCTGAAGACCAATAGAACACCGAGACCACCCGCCACAGAAAAGGAAGAATAGAACCCATGTACATCCCAGCGCACTTCGAGGCCGGTCCTGACGTGATCCAGGACCTCCTGACACGGCCAGGTGCAGCCAATCTGGTCACCATGACATCACAGGGCATGCTCGCGACTTTCCTGCCGCTCATCTACGAGCCCTCGATCGGCGAACACGGCGCGCTCCACGGACACCTCGCCCGAACCAACCCGCAATGGTCCGAGCCCTCGATCGGGGAATCACTCGTCATCATCCAGGGCGCGGACGCCTACATCTCGCCTACCTGGTATGCATCGAAGGAAGAGCACGGACGCGTCGTCCCGACGTGGAACTACTCCACGGCCCACGTTTACGGCAGGCTTGCCGTCCATGACGACGCCGAGTGGCTCGGGAATCATGTCAGGCAGCTGACCGGGCTCAATGAAGCCCGTTCCGAGCGGCCGTGGTCCGTGGATGACGCCCCGGAGCGCTACGTCTCCGGCCAGTTGCGTGCGATCGTCGGCATCGAGCTGGTGATCAGCCGTATCGAGGCGAAGGCAAAACTGAGCCAGAACCGGCCCGATAAAGACATTATTGGGGTCGTGGCCGGCCTTGGCGCCCAAGGGCACCAGGAGATCGCTGCCGACGTGGCCAGGGCCAGGCAGGATAGGACGCACCGGGACGCGGGCAGCGCCTAGGCAACGTTGCGGCCTGGGCCGGGAGACCCCGGTTAACGAAGCGGCCCCCTCCGTCCGGAGGGGGCCGCTGTCTCTATGAAGTTTTGTCAGCCAGGTGGCCGCGGGGGCCAGCCATTGGGGCTAGTCGGCGAGGACGGGTTCCTTCTCCTGAAGGCGCGCCGTCTCGTCATGCCAGTCCGAAGTCATCGGCCGCAGCGTGGCCTCTACTGCACGTGCGTGGTGGCCGCAGAAGAGCAGCTCACCGCCGGAGGACTCGAGTACAACGCGGACATATGCCTGGGCCCCGCAACGGTCGCACCGGTCGAGTGCATTGAGTGTGCGGTCTGCAACTGCTGTTGTCATGTTCGGCCTCCTTAGTAGTTCTGTGTATCCATATAACCAGCATTCGAAGCAAAACCATGGCAAGGATGGGTCACGTTCGCTGTCCGCGTATCACATGTGCGTAACACCGGGAAGTGGCGTCCAGCACGATTGGGAGTGGCAGCTCTCGTCCGGGCTCCGGGGCAGCTAGCCTAGGAGGAGTGTTTTTTGCCTCTGTTACACCCCCGAAGGAGCGCCCCGCCCGTGGCACCGAGTTCTGAATACAACGCCCGGCACCTTTCAGTTTTGGAAGGACTGGAGGCGGTCCGCAAACGTCCGGGCATGTACATCGGCTCCACCGACTCCCGCGGCCTCATGCACTGTCTGTGGGAGATCATCGACAACTCCGTGGACGAGGCGCTGGCAGGCTTCGGACACGACATCCAGATCATCCTCCATGCGGACAATTCGGTGGAAATCCACGACGACGGCCGCGGCATCCCCGTGGACCTGGAACCCAAGACCGGGCTCACCGGCGTCGAAGTTGTCTTCACCAAACTTCACGCAGGCGGAAAGTTCGGCGGTGGCTCCTACACGGCGTCCGGCGGTCTGCACGGCGTTGGCGCGTCGGTAGTGAACGCGCTCTCCGCCCGTCTGGACGTGCAGGTGGACCGCGGCGGCAAGACCTACCAGATGTCCTTCCGCCGGGGCGAGCCCGGACGGTTCAAGGACACCGGCTCGAAGCTCAGCCCGACGTCGGTCTTCGAACCGTTCGTCGAGAACTCGGTGCTCGACGTCGTCGGCAAGGCCAAGCGCGGCGTCACCGGTACCCGCATCCGCTACTGGGCAGACCGGCAGATCTTCACCCCGGACGCGAAGTTCGCCTACGAGGACTTGGCCGCGCGCGCCCGTCAAACGTCTTTCCTCGTTCCGGGCCTCAAGCTCACTGTCCGGGACGAGCGCCGGCTCCCCGGCACCCCCGGCGAGAGCGGCCCGCACCAGGAGGTCTTCCACCACGACGGCGGCATTTCCGAATTCGTCGACTTCCTCGCCGCGGATTCGGGCGTCACGGATATTTGGCGGCTCCATGGTGCGGGCAAGTTCAAGGAAACCGTTCCGGTCCTTGACGAAAACGGGCACAGCAAGATCGCTGAAGTGGAACGCGACTGTGAAGTGGACATCGCGCTGCGCTGGGGGATCGGCTACGAAACCACTATGCGGAGCTTCGTCAACATCATCGCCACGCCCAAGGGTGGCACGCACCAGGCCGGCTTTGAGCAGGCACTCCTGAAGACGTTCCGCAAGGCCGTCGAAACGAACGCACGCAAGCTCAAAGCGGGCAACGACAAGATTGAAAAAGACGACGTCCTGGCTGGCCTCACGGCAGTGCTGACGGTCCGCTTGGCCGAGCCGCAATTCGAGGGCCAGACCAAGGAAATCCTGGGGACATCGGCTGTCAGGGCGATTGTTGCCAAGGTGGTCGAGGATGAGATCACCGCGCGCCTGAACTCGGCGAACCGCAACGACAAGGCCCAGTCCGCCCTGCTGCTCGAGAAAATCGTCAGCGAAATGAAGTCCCGTATCTCGGCCCGCGTCCACAAGGAAACGCAGCGCCGGAAGAATGCGCTGGAAACGTCGTCGATGCCCACCAAGCTGGCAGATTGCCGCACGGACGACGTCGGACGCTCTGAGCTGTTCATCGTGGAAGGTGACTCCGCCCTGGGCACCGCAAAGCTGGCGCGGTCCTCGGACTTCCAAGCGCTGTTGCCGATCCGTGGCAAGATCCTGAACGTGCAGAAAGCCTCGGTGGGTGACATGCTCTCCAACGCGGAGTGCGCAGCCCTCATCCAGGTGGTGGGTGCCGGCTCGGGCCGCAGCTTCGACATCGACGCCGCCCGCTACGGCAAGGTGATCCTGATGACCGATGCAGACGTCGACGGCGCGCACATTCGTACGCTGCTGCTCACCTTGTTCTTCCGGTACATGCGTCCGATGATCGACGAGGGCCGGGTATATGCGGCCGTCCCGCCGCTGCACCGTGTGGAAGTCATCAACGCCGGCCAGAAGGCCAACGAGATGATCTATACGTACTCGGAGGCCGAACTACACGTCCTGCTGGCCAGGCTCGCCAAGGAGGGCAAGCGCTACAAGGAGCCGATCCAGCGCTACAAGGGCCTCGGCGAAATGGACGCCGAACAGCTCGCCGAGACCACGATGGATCCGCGCCACCGCACCCTCCGCAAAGTGGGGATCGAGAACGCGAAGATGGCGGAGGACACCTTCGACCTACTCATGGGATCGGATGTCGCCCCGCGCAAGGACTTCATTATTGCCGGCGCAGCGGACCTGGACCGGGAACGCATCGACGCCTGATCCGGTGGGCCTGCGTAGCCCGGCAGCCTGCTCAGTCCAATCCGGTTCAGCCCAGCAAACCCGGGACAATCAGCAAGCCTGTCGGTACAGCGAGCAACATGGCCGACGCCGCGAGGACCAGGGCGCGCTGGGCTGCCGGAAGCGGTGGCCTGGGTGAGAGCAGCCGGCTGACGCGCGACGCCGTCGTACGGGGTGAATCGGCACCGCCGGTGCCGCTCAAGGTGCTGCCTTCGGGGGAAGCGTCGTCGCTGCTTGTTCCGGGCGGGGCGAATTGCTCCACGGGACGGGCGGAACCGCTGGCCACGATCGCGATCGCCTTGATGAGTGTTCCTTTGCTTTCGGTGCGCAGGGCCACGTCATCGGCGAGCATTTCGATCAGGGAGTTGACCGCAACCTGGGCGAGCCGCGTGGTGGGGAACCAGGGGAGTGCCTGGCGCCACGCCGCGAAGGCCCACAAGAGAAGGTCATGGCGTTGCGAGAGGTGGGCATTCTCGTGGATGAGGACGGCCCGGAGCTCGGCAGGCTCGAGGGCAGCCATCAGGCCGTCGGACAGGACGGTCACCGACCGTGCGCCGCCGGGCAGGCAGTACGCAACGGGGGAGTCGTGGTTGATGACCACGGTGCCGGGGCCGTCGTCGGACGGTGAGGCCAGGAGTGCGAGGAGTTCGCGGTGCCTCCGCCGCTGCCGCTCGATCTTGACGTAGGTGAGCAGCAAGGTGAATACGAGATGGGCGCTCAACAGTGCCGCGGCGGACAAAGCGAACAAGTGCCAGAAGCCCAGTGCCGTGGTGGGCTCGTTGTGGAGCACCATGCCGGCCAGGGAACGCAGGCCCGCAATGAGGTTGTCGCCGATGGGCTCGAGCCCATAGACGAGCATGGCGCCGATCATGGAGAGGCCACCGGCGAGTGCGATGGCCTGCCAGAGGACCATTGCCATGAAGGGTGCGCGTGACGGCCATTCGGCGCGCGACAAAAGGACAGGAACCGGCCAGGCCAGCACCAAAGCAAGGACCGCCAGAAAATATGAGGTCCAGAACATGGGGGCTTAGTTTTTGCCGAGCAGCTTGCGCAGCGTGGCGGCTTCACTTTCGCTTACGGAACCGATGAACCGGGCCAGCACGGCTTCGCGGTCCGGGGCGGAGCCGAGGGCCTCGTGCATGAGGTCCGCCGTGTGGTCCGCGCGGCTCGAAACAGCCTGGTAGCGGTGCGGGCGGGTGCCGCGTTCGCGCTCCACGAGGCCTTTCTTCTCGAGGCGGGACAAGACCGTCAGCACCGTGGTGACTGCGAGGTCCTTGCCCTGGTGTCCTGCAATACCATCCGTGGCGGCGGAATCCTGCGCCAGCAGATCACGGAGTTTGTTGGCTGTCGCAGCCTCCTGGCCCGCCCAAAGGAGATCCATGACCGCCCGTTCCAGTTCGCCAAGACTTGCCATCAACGCATCCCTACTTTCCGCACTTGCCTTGCCCGTTTTCGCGGGCTGCATGGAAGTGCGACGATCCAACATTCCTCCCTCAATCTACCGCTTTTCGGGCGGCGATTCTACGTGAGGTAGAACATGCGGCGCGGCGTGTCCTTGCGGCACTGTGACACCGCTGGAAGAGTGGTGAGCACATCGCAGGGGTTTGTTCTACACTGTGTAGAAGAAGTCGGTTCTACGCAACGTAGAAAATGGACGCCGCCAGAGGGCGGCGGAACAATAAGGACAGCCATGGACGCCTTGGAAATCGCACGCTGGCAATTTGGAATCACCACGGTCTACCACTTCATGATGGTGCCGTTGACCATCGGGCTGGGCCTCGTGGTGGCCGTCATCCAGACCCTCTGGTATCGCACCGGCAAGGTGGAATACCTGCGGATGACCAAGTTCTGGGGCAAGCTCTTCCTCATCAACTTCATCATGGGCGTGGCCACGGGCATCGTGCAGGAATTCCAATTCGGCATGGCGTGGAGCGAATACAGCCGGTTCGTCGGCGACGTGTTCGGTGCGCCCCTGGCCTTGGAAGCGCTTCTGGCGTTCTTCGTGGAATCGACCTTCCTGGGACTCTGGATCTTCGGCTGGAAGCAACTCAAGCGCGGCATCCACCTCGCGTGCCTCTGGATCGCCGTGATCGGCTCGGTCTTCTCGGCCTATTTCATCATCGTGGCCAACTCCTGGATGCAGCATCCCGTCGGCGTCACGATGGTCAACGGGCGTCCCGTCATGACCGACGCCTGGGCGGTCTTCACCAACAACACCGCCATGGTGGCCGTACCCCACACGCTCTTCGGCGCGCTGGCCGTCGCCGGTGCGTTCCTCCTGGGCATCGCCTGGTACCACCTCTGGCGCCGCCGCCACGATGGCATTGACACCGTAGGAGCCGATGGCCGGGCCGTAGCAGGCGAAGCCGTCATTCCCGGACGGGACAAGGCCGACTACAAGGTGTGGATCACCTCCCTGCGGATCGGCGCCGTCGTCGCCATGATCTCGTTCGCCGGCACCGCATTCACGGGCGACTTGCAAGGCAAGCTGATGTTCGAACAACAGCCCATGAAGATGGCCGCGGCCGAGGCCGCCTGCCACGACGGCACCGGATTCTCCGTGCTGAGCGTGGGCAACCTCGGGTCCAAGAGCTGCAACGACATTGTGGCCGTGATCGAGGTCCCCGGCATCCTTTCCTTCCTGGCCAAGGGTGATTTCAACACCGAAGTGAAGGGCGTCAACAGCCTCCTTGACGAATACAAGGCCAAGTACGGCACCCACCTGCCGGACAATCCCCTGTACGGCGATCGGGCAGGCCAAGACATCCAGTACGTACCCGTCATGGAAGTGACCTACTGGGGCTTCCGCATGATGATCGGCTTCGGCGGGATCGCTGCCTTTGCCTCGTTGCTCGCCCTGTGGGTGACCCGCAAGGGCATGGTCCCGCAATCCCGCTGGATCATGCGCCTGGCGGTCTTCGGCATCCTCGCTCCTTTCGGCGCCAACGCCGCCGGTTGGATCTTCACCGAAATGGGCCGGCAGCCGTTCGTCGTCGCGCCCAATCCGGACGCCAGCGGCGTCGACCAAGTGTTCATGTTCACGGCCGCGGCCGTCTCACCCGGCGTCTCCGCCGCCGAGCTCATCACCTCGCTGGTCGTGTTGGCCTCCATCTACGCGGTCCTGCTGGTGGTCGAGGTCCGGCTGCTGGTCAAATACGCCCGGGGCGGAGTGGTGTCCGCGATGCCGGAGCTCGCTGAGGCTCGCAGCAGCGAAAAGAAAGAAAAGAAGGACGACGACGGCGGGACGCCGGGTGCTCCGGGCCAGCCCGGTGACAGCGACGACGTCCTGGCATTCGCCTACTAGGAAGCAAAGGGATCTTTCGAATGGAACTGTTGCCTACCGTCTGGTTCGTGGCCATCGCCGTGCTGTGGACGGGTTACCTCTTCCTGGAGGGCTTCGACCTCGGCGTCGGAATGCTCATGAAGCTCTTCGCCCGGAACAACACCGACCGCCGGGTGCTGCTGAACACGATCGGCCCGGTGTGGGACGGGAACGAAGTGTGGCTGCTGACCGCGGCCGGTGCCACCTTCGCGGCTTTCCCGCTGTGGTATGCCTCGTTGTTTTCGGCGCTCTACTTGCCGCTGCTCATTGTCCTGGTGGCCCTGATCTTCCGGGCTGTGGCCTTCGAGTACCGGGGCAAAGTGGACACCGCGCGCTGGCGGTCCGTCTGGGACTGGGCGATCGCCTTGGGCTCGTTCACGGCCGCGTTCGGCATCGGCGCTGCCCTCGCGCTGACCACCACCGGGCTGCCGATCGACTCGAACGGCGACCGCCAGGGCGGCCCCTTTGCCTGGTTCAGCGGATACGCGGTGCTGGGCGGATTCGCCGTGGTCGCGTTCGCCCTGGTGCATGCGCTCGCGTTCCTGGCACTGAAGACCGACGGCGCAGTGCGCCACCGGGCGCGCCGCTGGTTTGTGCGGCTCGCCCCGCTCGCATTGCTGCCGCTGCTGGCATGGATGGTCGCCGTGCAGCTGCTCAGCGGCAAGCCGTTGACGTGGATCCTGGTGGCCCTCGGAGTCCTCGCAGCGGCAGGCGCCTGGGTCCTTGCCCGCCGCGGCGCTGAGGGCAAGGCTTTCGGAGCCCTGGGTGCGTTCCTGGTGTGCGCCACTGCGTCCATCTTCGGCGCGGCGTTCCCCGTGGTCATCCCGTCCACCTTGAACCCTGCCTTCAACCTCACCATTTCCAACGCCTCGTCCTCCGCCTACACCCTGGGGCTGATGAGCATCGTGGCTGCCGTCGGCTTGCCCCTCGTCATCGCCTACCAGGCCTGGACCTATTGGGTGTTCCGCCGCCGCGTGAGCGCTGCACATATTCCCCCCGCACATGGTTTCCTCCCCGCCATCGCGGCAAAGGTGCTGGTGGGCCATGCGGCGCCGGGCGGACCAGCCGCCAAACACTCACCCCACGACGCCGGCGAGTAGCGGATGAAGCCCCAGCTGCCTGCCGGACCCGCCACCCGATCGGCTTTGTATTTCCTTGGCCTGCTGTCCTCACTCAAGGCCTTGTCCCTGGTACTGATTGCGCAGGCCATCGCGGGGATGCTGTCCGGACTTGCGGCAGGCGGCTTGGGGTGGCGCGAAGGACTCCTTTGGGGCGCCGCCGGCGCCGTCCTGCGCTCGCTGACAGTCTGGGGCCAGGGAGTCGCGGCGCGCCGCGCGGCCCTCGGGGTCAAGGAAGAGCTGCGGTCCCGGCTGCTGGGGCGGGCACTCGGCCCCGGGGCAGCGGGACGGGTCGGCGACGTGAACGACGGCGGCCTTGCCGTGCTTGCGACCCGGAGCCTTGATGCACTGGACAACTACTACACCCAGTTCCTTCCCGCGTTGGTCAATTGTGCCGCTTTGCCCTTGCTCCTCGGCGTACGGATCCTCTTCGCGGACTGGGTCAGCGCCGTGGTGGTGGTGCTGACCCTGCCGCTGGTCCCGCTCTTCATGGTCCTGATCGGCCGCCATACCGAGGACCGGGTGCGCGAAGCCCAATCCACGCTGCGGAGGCTCTCGGGGCACATCCTGGAGTTGGCCAAGGGACTTCCGGTGCTGGTGGGACTGGGCCGCGCGGGAGAACAACGCGCAGCCCTTGAGGACCTCTCCGAGGAATACCGCTCGCGCACCATGGGAACCCTGCGGACTGCCTTCCTGTCGGCTCTCGCCCTGGAACTCATAGCCACCATCTCCGTCGCCGTCGTGGCCGTCTTCATCGGGGTTCGACTCGTGGCCGGCGACATGGGTCTGGAAGCAGGCCTGCTGGCCCTCATCCTCGCCCCCGATTGCTATCTTCCCCTGCGCGAGCTGGGCACTGCCCACCACGCCAGCGACGACGGGCGTGAGGCTTTGGCTGCAGCCAACGCCGTGCTGGAGTCGCCCGCGGGACGCCCGCTGAATGACGGGCACGACGACGGCGCGCCCGCCAGCAGCGGGGCGCCAGCCGGCGTCGTGGTCACCGGACTGACGGTGACGTACGCGGGAAGGACGGCTGCCGCCGTCGGGCCCATCGGCTTCAAGGCTCCGGCTGGTCAGATCACCGCCCTTGACGGCCGCAGCGGTTCCGGCAAGAGCACCATCGTAGGTGTCCTCGCCGGCACGATCGGCGACGGTCCACTGGCAACCATCGAAGGGTCCGTCACCGGACTGGAAGCCGGAGCGGTCGCTTGGGTTCCGCAGCATCCCGTCATGGTCGCCGGCACGGTGCTCGACGAGATCATCCTTTACCTGAACGGCGGCAACCAGGACTTCGCGCCGTCCGGCCCTGGATCCACGCCGGACGCTGATATCGCAAGGGCCATGCGTTGCCTGGAGCAGGCCGCCGCGGAGCACCTCGCGTTCAAACATCCTGCCGAGTTGAGCCCTGGCGAAGTGCGGCGGGTGGCCGTGGCCCGCGGCTTGGCGCGCCTCGACGCCGGTGCCACGGTCCTGCTGCTCGACGAACCCACCGCCCACCTCGACGCCGCGTCCGCGGACGCCATCCGTTCGGCGATCGCGGGGCTGCGGGGGGCCGCGACTGTCATCCTCGTGGCCCACGACGCCGCGACCCGGAAGCTGGCGGACAACGTAGTGAGCGTCGACGGCGGGACGAGCGACCGCGTGGCCGCGCAGGAACACTCCGGTCCCGTGGGCCTGGAATCCGCCGTGTCCGTGCCTCCTCCGCTCCGGGGCGACGCGACTCCGGGAACCACACCGGACGGGGGAATTGAACCCCGCACCGCCATCTCCACGCTCAAGGCCCTCGCACGGATCCTGGCGCCCGTCCGCTACAAGTTCGCCGTTGCCGTGCTGCTCGCGGCGCTCGCCGCCTTGTTTGCCGTGGCACTGTCCGGGCTGTCCGGCTGGCTCATCATCCGGGCCAGCGAGCAACCGCCCATCCTGTACTTGCTTGGAGCGATCGTGGGCGTCCGGTTCTTCGGGATAGGCCGGGCGGTGCTGAGGTACGCCGAACGGCTGGTCGTCCACGACACGGTCTTCGCCGCCATGACGAGGCTCCGGGGCGCGCTCTGGGCAACTCTCAGCGCCCGGGCGCTGTCCTTGCGGCGGCTCCTGCAGGGCGGCAATGTCCTTGGAGCTGTGGTGGACGACGTCGATACGCTGCGCGACGTTCTGCCGCGCGTCGTGCTTCCCCCGCTGTCAGCGCTCGCCGTCGCGGTGTCGGCGGTGGTCGCCTCGGCGCTGCTGGTTCCCGCCACCGTGCCGGCGGTTGCAGCGACCGCCGTGGTTGGGCTGGTCCTGGCTCCGGTTCTTGCCCTGACAGCGGACCGCAACGCGGCACGCGCCGAGCAGGAACTGCGCTCGCTCGTTCTGCGCGATGTTGCCGCGGCCCTCGACGCCCGCGCGGAGCTCAGCGCCAACGGCGTCGCCGGAGCAGTCCTGTCGTCCTTGACCCGGAAGGACAACGCGGCCACGGTGGCCGCACAGCGTTCCGCGTGGGCTGATGGAATCGGCCAGGGGTTGACCGTGCTTGCCTGCACCCTGGGAGCCCTGGGGGCTGGGATTTTGGCGGCACCTTCCGTGCAGGCCGGAACGGTCGCGCCGGCGGTGCTCGCCGTCGTCGTCCTTGTCCAGCTGGCCCTCGCGGAACCCTACGCGGCGGCAGTGTCCGCCGTGCGGCAGGGTCCGGCATTGGCCGCGGTACTGCGGCGGATTGCCCAGTCAGGTGCCTTCGATACGCCGGAGGTCGACGGCGGTGTGCTGACGCTGCCGGAACGACCCGACGGCTCTTCGGGGCTGCTGCTGGATGGCCTTGAAGCGTCCTGGCCCGGCAGCGCGCCTGTATTCGGAGGGCTCAGCGCCGAAGCGGTGCCCGGACGCTGGCTCGCGGTCACCGGACCTTCAGGCTCGGGGAAATCCACGCTGCTCTCCGTGCTGCTTGGCTTCCTGCCCGCATCATCCGGGAGGGCCTACATCGGCGGGAAGGCCGCGTGGTGTCCCCAGGAGGCCCATCTCTTCGACTCCACGATTCGAGGCAATTTGCTGCTCTCCCGCCCGGCCGGCCGCAAGCCTTCCGAAGTGGATATGTACAAGGCCTTGGGCGCCGTCGGGCTTTCCGGAGTGGTTTCCGGGCTTCCCGGTGGTCTCGATAGCCGCATTGGCCCCTCGGGTTCGTTCTTGAGCGGCGGCGAACGCCAACGGCTGGCCATGGCCCGCACCCTCCTCACAGGAGCAGCTGTGCTGCTCCTGGACGAGCCGACCGCCCATCTCGACGCCGAGGCCGGGCGGCTCATGATGGCGGAGCTGCGCGCCGGGCTGAAGGACGTCACAGTGGTCCTGGTGACCCACCACCCGGCCGACATCGACGGGGGAGATTCCCGGCTTGATCTCGGCTCGCCGTCGGCGCTCCCGGAGCTGGTGCGCGGGAACTGGCCCGAAGTTACGTTTGTCCGAGCCGCCCGAGGGTAGCGTCCACAGACTCGACGATATTGTCCACGAGTTTCCGGGCGTCGTCCTCCCTGATGAGCGGCGTCGATTGGCCTGCCCACAGCGACATCAGGCCCGGGATTCCCTGTGCCGCCGCGGCGGGCCGGAACTTGCCGGTCAGCCAGTTCTGGATCGGGAACGGGGCATGCACGGAAGGATCGGCGAGCTCCGCGATGATCCTGTTGGGGATGCCGCGAGCCAAACGGCCGCTGAGGGCACGGGTCAGGACCGTGTGGGCGGCGCCGGGTCCGCGCATCGCGGCCAGGTGTGCGGGACTGATGGCTGACTGCCGCGTGGCCAGGAAGGCCGAACCGATCTGGACGGCGTCCGCGCCCAGCGCCAACGCGGCAGCGACTCCACGGCCATCCGAGATACCGCCGGCCGCGATGACCGGAACCGAGACGGCATCCACCACCTGGGGCACCAGGGCCATGGTCCCCACGAGCGAGTCCTCCGGGGCGCGCAGGAAGGAAACCCGGTGTCCGCCGGCCTCCATCCCCGTGGCGACGATGGCGTCCACGCCGCCGGCATCCAAGGCCACCGCTTCGTCAACAGTGGTCGCGGTACCGACCACCACAATGCCGTTCCGCCGGGCCTGTTCAATGACGGCCCCCGATGGAACACCGAATACGAAGCTCAGCACAGCCGGCCGGGCCTCGATGGCCGCTTGGATCTGTTCCTGCAGATCGGGCAGGTAGGCGTCCGGTTGCGCGGGTGGTTCCACGCCCACCAGCTCGAAGTACGGCCGGAGGATGTCCACGTAGGCGGCGAACTGACCGGGGTCCGCGGTTGGCGGCTCCTCGCCCTCGATGGGGAGCCAAAGATTCAGTGCGAACGGTTTCCCGGTGGCCTCCCTGAGGTCGCGGGCCGTGGCCGCAATCCGTTCCGCATCGTAGCCGTAGAGGCCGTACGAACCCAGCCCGCCGGCTTCGCTGACTGTGGCCGCCAGCTCCACCGATGACAGGCCGCCGAATGGTCCGAGGACAATGGGCAGATCAATGGTGAACAGGCGGGTTGCCCTCGTGTCTTTCCACGACATCGCGGCGCCTAGCCGTCCACGTCGTGCAGGTGATGGACGACATCGTGCAGGAAGTACTGGGCGAACGTCAGCACTGTGAACGTCGAGCCGTTGCTGCGCACCCCCGTGCGGGGCCATTCGTCCTCGTGCACGGCAGCGAAGGAGTTGGCAATCTGGGTGCCCTCGGCGGCCAGCTGCCCAGCGACTTCGGCCGGATCCGCATTCGCGTAGTCGCCGTCGATCGCGGCCTTGTCCTGGTCCCAATTGGCGAAGCGGGCGTCGTCCTCCCGCAGCATCAAGTTCAGGCGCTGGTCGAAGAGGCTGAAGACATCCCGCACGTGGCAGGCATACTCCAGCGGTGACCACGTGTGTTCGTCCGGGCGGGTGGAGGCGTCCTCCCGGCGCAAAACGGCCCGCCAACGCGGCAGCATGTTCAGGACTGTCCCCGGGACGGTGGACGGCGTCACAGTGGCGGCGTCGAAGCCGCACTCGGGACAGGGCGTGGACAGGACCCAGGTCCAGTCCTTGTCATCGGGAATGATCGGCATGGCAGTAGTCTAGGGCCCGGATTCCTGATCCGGTCACACCGCACGTAGAGCGCCCTGTTCCAGCCCTGATCAGCCCGATCAGGAGTAAAGTTAGGTGCTGGGGAAGCCTGGAAAGTGAAACTGCCATGCTAAAGGATCTAAACGTCGCCGGCGTGCTCCCTGCCAGCGATATCGCCCGCGCACGCGACTTCTACCGCGACAAGCTAGGCCTCGAACCGGATAACCCGGAAGCCACAGACAACCTGATGTACAAGTGCGCCAACGGCACAGCCTTCCTGCTCTACGAGACGCCCAATGCCGGGACCGCGAAGAACACCCAGTTGGGATTCCAGAGCACGGACCTGGACCAGGACATGGCCGATCTCAGGGAACGCGGAGTGGTCTTCGAAGAGTACGACTTCCCGGGCCTGAAGACCGAAAACGGCGTAGCCACCATGCCGAGCGGAGAACGGGGAGCCTGGTTCCTCGATTCGGAAGGAAACATCCTCAGTATCGCCACGATGTAGCCCAGCGCGGCCGGGACGTACCCTTCAACGGCTACGTCCCGTCATTTCTCGCCGGCGTTTCCTTCTTCCCAAGCCATGCTCGCACCGATGGCATCCACGGGCTGGGAGAGGGGAACGCCGGAGCCGTCGCGGCGGCCGTGTTCTTGTGGGAGGGCACGGGCAACGCCGGCGCTGGATGACGCCTTCGCCGGACCATGGCCCGCCCACCCGAGCAGGAGTGTGTCTTCACCCTTGAGGAAACGGTGCGCCCGCACGCCTCCGGTCGCCCGGCCCTTGGCCGGGTACTCCTCGAACGGGGTGATCTTCGCCGTGCCCGGAGCAGTTCCCGGCAGCGCGCCGTTGCTGCCCGCAATCGTCACCACGACGGCGGCCGGATCATTGGCGCGCACCGTGCCGAAGTGGATGACGTCGTCGCCGACCCCCAGCTTGATTCCCGCCATGCCGCCGGCGGTACGGCCCTGCGGCCGAACGGCGGAGGCGCTGAAACGCAGGAGCTGCGCAAGCCGGGTCACGAAGACGAGGTCGACGTCGTCGTCCTGGGCGGGCTCCACGCCCACCACAGTGTCCTTGTCCTTGAGGGCAATGATTTCCCAGTCTTCGCGGTTTAGCGGGTAGTCAGGCTGGACGCGCTTGACGACGCCCTGGGCCGTACCGATGGCCAACACCGCATCCAGCGGCACGAACGCCACGAGCGATTCGCCCTTGAGCAGGGTGATGAAGTCTTTTGCCGCGACGCCCCCGGCAAGGTTGGGCAGGCCGGACATTGCCGGCAGTGCCGGCATGTCCATGACCTGCACCCGCAGCATGCGGCCCTGCGAGGTGACCGCGCCGATCTCGCCGCGCGCGGTTGTCTTGACCACGGAGCGGTAGACATCATGCTTGCTCCGCGGGCCGGATTCGGCCAACGGCTCCTGATTGGAGGTCCGTGCGATCTGGCCGGAGGCGCTCAGGAGTGCCCAGCAAGGGTCATCGGGGATTTCGAGCGGGAGCGCGGCGGCCTTGCCCTTGCCGGCCGGGACGGCTGCTGCGAGGGCGGCGGCGACGGTGGGGGAGACAGCCTCGGATTCAAGGAGGACTGTGCGTCTCGGGGTACCGTACTTCTCGGCCACTTCGGCCAACTCTCCGGACACCAGCTCGCGCAGGAGCACGTCGGATGCCAGGATCGCCTCGAGCTCGGCGATCTCGCGGCGCAGTTCTTCCTGCTCCTTCTCGAGTTCGATGCGCGAGTACTTGGTCAGTTGGCGCAGGCGGAGTTCCAGGATGTAGTTGGCCTGGATCTCGGACAGGTCGTAGATGGACATCAGCCGTTCGCGGGCAGCCGATGCCTCGTCCGAGGAGCGGATGATCTGGATAACCTCGTCGATGTCGACGATCGCGATCAACAGGCCCTCCACCAGGTGGAGGCGGTCCTTTTTCTTGCCCAAGCGGAAGGCTGTGCGACGGCGCACGACGGAAAGGCGGTGGCCCACATACACCTGCAGGAGCTGGAGCAAGCCCAAGGTCTGCGGCTGCCCATCCACCAAGGTCACGTTGTTGATGCCGAAGGAGTCTTCCATCGGCGTGAACCGGTAGAGCTGCTGCAGCACGGCGTTGGGGTTGAAGCCGTTCTTGATCTCGATCACGAGCCGCAGTCCGTGCTTGCGGTCGGTGAGGTCCATGACGTCGCTGATGCCGCTCAGCTTCTTGGCGTTGACGGCATCCTTGATCTTTTCAATGACCTTCTCCGGACCCACCATGTAGGGGAGCTCGGTCACCACCAGGCCGGTGCGGCGCGCCGTGAGCTGCTCGACCTCCACCTTGGCGCGGGTCTTGAATGAACCGCGTCCCGTGGCGTAGGCGTCGCGGATTCCGTCCAGGCCCACGATCCGGCCGCCGGTGGGCAAATCCGGGCCGGGCACGAACCGCATGACGTCGTCCAGCGTGGCATCCGGGTTGGCGATGAGGTGCCGGGCGGCCGCGATGACTTCCACGAGGTTGTGGGGTGCCATGTTGGTGGCCATGCCGACGGCGATGCCCGTAGTGCCGTTGACCAGCAGATTGGGGAAGGCGGCCGGGAGCACGTCCGGCTGGGTGAGCTGGTTGTCGTAGTTGGGGACGAAGTCCACCACGTCTTCGTCGAGGTTCTCGGTCATCGTCATCGCAGCCGCGGCGAGCCGGGCTTCCGTGTAGCGCGGTGCTGCCGGGCCGTCGTCGAGCGAACCGAAGTTTCCGTGCCCGTCGATCAGGGGCAAGCGCAGCGAGAAGTCCTGTGCCATGCGTACCATGGCGTCATAGATGGCCGCATCACCGTGGGGGTGCAGCTTTCCCATGACTTCGCCCACCACGCGGGCACTCTTCACATGGCCGCGGTCCGGGCGCAGGCCCATGTCGCTCATCATGTACAAGATGCGCCGCTGAACGGGTTTGAGGCCGTCGCGCGCATCGGGGAGCGCACGGGAATAGATCACCGAATACGCGTACTCCAGGAAGGAGCCTTCCATTTCGGAAGTGACGTCGATATCGATGATGTTCTCGGTGAAGTCCCCGTCGACAGCGGCCGAGGCCGCGTTTGAGCGGGAGGGACTTTGGCTTCGTGCCATGGAGTCGGTGGATCCTTAAACGTGTACTGCGGAAGACTTGGCTAGGCTAAGCCTATGGTGGATCAGCCCGGCGCCGGCGTATATCCGGAATATTGGGAGGCCGATGTCGTGCTTCGCGACGGCGGAACGGCCCACTTGAGACCAATCTCACCCGAAGATGCCGGCGCCCTCCAAGCCTTCCATACGGCGCAGTCCGAGACGTCCATCTATATGCGGTTCTTCTCGTTCAAGCCGAGGCTCTCCAGCAAGGAACTGCACCGCTTCACGGAGGTGGACCACAAGGACCGGGTGGCGTTTGTCATCACCATCGGCGGAGAGATCGTCGGCGTGGGCCGCTACGATCGGCTCGATGACCCCACGGAGGCCGAAGTGGCCTTCAATATTTCCGATGTCCAGCAGGGCCGGGGCATCGGCTCCATCCTGCTCGAACACTTGGCCGCGGCCGCGCGGGAGAACGGCATCCGCCGCTTCACGGCCGAGGTCCTGCCGGAGAACCGCAAAATGCTGCGGGTCTTCGCCGATGCCGGCTATGAGCTTGCGCGCAAATTCGACGACGGCGTGGTCAGCGTTGAATTCAACATCGACCCCACCGCAAAATCCCTCGCCGTCATGGAATCGCGGGAACACCGCGCCGAGGCCCGCAGCGTGCGGGACTTGCTTGCGCCGTCGTCGATCGCGGTGGTGGGCGCCAGCCGCCGGTGGGGGACCGTCGGGCACCAGTTGCTTGAGCACATCCTGGATGGTGGATTCACCGGTGCGGTCTATGCGGTCAACCCTGAAGCCTTCGAGGTGGGCGGCATGAAGTCGTTCGCCCGGATCGGCGAAGTCCCCGGGCCGGTGCAGCTCGCCATCGTCGCTGTGCCTAACGAGGAAGTGCCGAAGGTCGTGGACGAGTGCGGGGCGGCCGGGGTCAAAGGCCTCGTGGTCGCCACAGCAGGGTACGCGGACGACGGCGAGCGGGGGCTACGGAGGCAACGTGAGCTCGTGCGCCAGGCGAGGTCCTATGGGATGCGCGTGATCGGCCCCGAGTCCTTGGGGATCGTGAACACGAACCCGGAGGTTTCCCTCAACGCCTCCATGGCCCCGAACCTGCCCCGGCGCGGGGGACTGGGGCTGTTTTCGCAATCCGCGGCCATCGGGGTCTCCGTCTACGCGGCAGCGAGCCGCCGGGGCCTGGGCCTTTCCTCGTTCTTGTCTGCCGGCAACCGCGCCGATGTCTCCGGCAACGACGTCATGCAGTTCTGGGAAGACGATCCCGATACTGTCGCCGTCGGGCTCTATTTGGAGTCGATCGGCAATCCGCGCAAGTTCTCCCGCCTGGCCCGCCGATTGTCGCGGAGCAAGCCGGTCATCGTCGCCAAATCGGATGTGACGGGGCTTCGGCTTCCGCCGGGGCACGTGGTGAGGACCACACTGGCGCCTGCGGCCGCCCTGGACGCGATGATGCGCCAAGCCGGCGTCATCGCCGTCGAAACCATCGAACAGCTCATGGACGTGGCGCAGATCGTGTCCAGCCAGCCCCTGCCCAAGGGCCCGGCGCTCGCCGTCTACAGCAATTCCGCGGCCTTCGGCAAGGTCGTGGCGGACAACGCGGCGCCCCAGGGGCTCGTCGTCGACAGGATCGTCACCGACGTGGATCTGGACGCGGGGATGTCCGCATCGCGGGACGGGCTGCGGCGCAGCCTCCGGAAGAATCTTGCAGACGATTCCGTGCATGCGGTGGTGGCGGCCATGGTGCCGTCCCGCAGCCTCACGATGGAAGCGATCGCGGGAGTGCTCGCTGAATGCGCGGCGGAGGCCGGAAAGCCCGTCGTGGCGGCATTCACCGGGATCCTCGACACTTCCGTGCAACTGGACGGATTACTCGCCCCAAACGGGGAGTCCGGACCTTCCCTTCCTTGCTACTCCAGCGCGGGCAGCGCAGTGGCGGCCTTGGCGGCTGTGGTCCGTTACGCGAAGTGGCTGGACCGGGACCAAGGCGTGTTCATCGAGCCTCCTGGTTGCGACCGCGAAGGTACCCGCGTACACATCGAGCGGCTCCTGTCTGCTGTCGCGGGGGAGCAATTGGTACGGCTCGACGGCGGCGAATCGGCCGCGCTTCTGTCCCGCTACGGAATCCCCGTGGTGCCGTCGGCTGTGTTCGAGAGCGACGACGAAGCGGTAGACGCCGCCGAACGGCTCGGCTGGCCCGTGGTGCTCAAGACCACGGATCCCGCCCTCAGGCACCGCCTGGACCTGGGAGGCGTGCGTCTCGACATCGAGGATGCGGACTCGCTTCGGCGCAACATCGCGCAGATGCGTCGCGCACTAGAGCCCTACGGTTCATCGGCCATAGAGGTGCAGGCCATGGTTCCAGTGGGACAGGCGTGCACCTTCCGGGCCATCGAGGATCCGCTCCTGGGGCCCGTGGTCTCTTTCGGTTTGGCGGGAGACGCCGTGAACCTCCTGGACGATTGGGCGCACCGGGTACCTCCCTTGTCCACGACTGATCTCCACGACTTCATCAGGGCACCCCGGGCTTCCCTGAAACTGTTCGGCTACCAAGGGCTGCCGGCCGTGGACGTGGCCGCCCTCGAAGACCTCGGAGCACGGCTGGTCCGGCTCAAGGATGAACACCCCGAAATCGCGCTCGTGGAGTTCAATCCCGTCCTGGCCGGGACCCGGGGGGCGAAAATCCTTGCCGCCGAGGTGTGGATCGGGAACGCCGCACAGCGCACAGACAGTGCCCGCCGTGCGATGCTCAGCTGAGCCGGCAGTTGACCGCCGGAGGGCCGGACGGTTATGAAGTCCCCAGCCGATCTGTGAAAATGGGGGAATGAGCTCGAAGTCCCCGACGCCTCCGTCCGGTCCGGCTACCACCGGGCACCATGCAGCACACAACCACAGCTCGCAGGGGCAGAGCCTGGACCAGGCACTTCAACGGGCAGGCTTCTATCCTGTCCTGGTTGCCGATGTTGTGGCCGACGCCTTGGACGGGCGCGACTGCCTTGCGCATCTGGTGCATTTGGAAACACATTTCGACCGTGCCGAGGTCCGGCGGCACATCACGGTCCTCGTCCTCACCGAGGACATGCTGGTGATCACCCACGTCGACGACCAGCAGCTCGACGAAGCCGGGGAGCAGATCGTCGCCCAGATTTCCACCGAGTCCGTCCCCGTGGCACAGATCCGCTCGGTCGTCCTCAGCTACATGTATGCGCAGCCGCAGAACTACACTCCCAGCGACCCCGTCAGGGAGCTGACCCTCTCCATTGCCTGGTCCGGAGGCCAGCGGCTGGACGTGGGACCCGCCAGCTGCGGCGATCCCCAGTGCGAAGCCGACCACGGATACACGGGCACCATCTCCCAGGAGGACATCGTGCTGCGGATCAGCTCCGAGGCTGACGGACCCCGGGCCGTTCAGGACGCGAAGGTCTTTGCCCGCGCGCTGCGGGCCGTGAATACGGGCGCTCCCGGACCCTCGGTTCACGCAAGTACCATCTCCGGTCCGCGACTCCGCTCCGGCGTCTTCGGCAACAGGCTGAGCCGCGGGCACCAGCGCTGATGGCGACGTCGGAACCCGTCGCCCAGGACACCGTCCCCGTTACCGGCGCCATCCCCGAGCTTCCCGGCGCGCCGCTGTATGGCAGCAAATCGATCGCCGAGGTTTTCACGAGCGCCGCGGCGAGCATGGGCCTGCCCGGCTTCGACAACAAACTGCACTTGCCCGCATCGCAACGCGTGTGCGTTGTTCTCGCCGATGGCCTGGGGCGCAATCTCCTGAAACAGAAGGCCGCGCACACCCCGTTTCTGAGGTCGATTGCGAATTCGGGACAGGGTGCCGTCCCGGTGTGGCTTGATTCGGCTTTTCCTTCCACCACGGCATCGTCCTTGGCCAGCCTTGGAACCGGCCGCACGCCCGGTGAACACGGCATGGTGGGCTATGACGTCCTGGATCCTGCCCAGGACAAGGTAGTCAACTTGCTCGGCAATTGGGACGCTGGTGTCGACCCCTTGCGTTGGCAGCCGTTCCCGACAATCTTCGAACGGGTGGCCGCTGACGCCGACGTCGTCACCGTGAGCCTGCCCCAGTTCGGGGCGTCGCCGATGACCCGCGCGGCGCTCCGGGGAAGCCGGTTCGTGGGCGGCACCTCGCTCCATGCCCGGACGGCAATGGCGGGGGAGGAAATGGCTGCGGGAACCCCCTCCCTCATGTACTTCTACGTCAACGAGCTGGACAAAGCCGGACACCGCTACGGCTGTCAGTCCGATCGCTGGGAGCACCAGCTCGAGGAAATCGATTCGACGGTCAAGAGGCTCTCTGCCTCACTGCCGGCGGGGACAACCATCCTGCTCACGGGCGACCATGGAATGCTCGACGTTCCCGAGTCTCAGCGCATCGACTATTCCGCCGATCCTGCCCTTATCGCAGGGGTGCGGCACACAGCGGGCGAGCCACGCATGGTCCACCTGTACCTCGAACCCGACGCCCGGGAGCTTCACCGGGACGCCCTGCTGGATGCCTGGCGCGCCCGCTTCGGCGACCGGATCTGGGCCTTCACGCGCGGGCAGGCCCTTGAAGCAGGACTCTTCGGGGTCCTTCGGCCGGAGGTTTCCCCCCGGATTGGGGATGTCATGATCGCGGCCCGGGACACCTTGGCGCTCTACGACGTCCGCCGCGTCCGTCCGACTGCCTTGGAGGTGGTGGGGCAACATGGTTCGCTGACCAAGGCGGAGCGTGAAGTTCCCTTGCTTTGCTTCCAAGCCGGAGGTCCCAAGGGCCGCCGTGGCTGAACTCATTTTCTTCTCCGGAACCATGGACTGCGGCAAGTCCACCCTTGCCTTGCAGATGGATTACAACCACCGTGCCCGCGGCCGGGGCGGGGTCCGCTTCAGTTGCAACGACCGCGCCGGCGGATCCGTCATCTCCAGCCGTCTCGGGCTCCAGACGGACGCCGTGGAAGTCATTGACACCACCGATTTCTGGGACGAAGTTGTCCGACGCCGGACCACGGGCCTCAAGGTGGACTACCTGATCTGTGACGAAGCCCAGTTCTACTCACCCGTGCAAGTGGAACAGCTGGCGCGCGTGGTTGACGAGATGGGCGTAGACGTGTTCGCTTTCGGAATCACGTCCGACTTCCGCACCCGGCTGTTCCCCGGATCCCAGCGTTTCGTCGAGCTCGCGGACAGGGTCCAAGTCCTGCAAGTGGAAGCGCTTTGCTGGTGCGGCCGCCGGGCGACACACAATGCGCGGACCGTGGACGGCATCATGGTGGTTGAAGGCGAGCAAGTCGTGGTGGGAGACGTTGCCAGGGAGGCCGGACAAGCGGAGGTCACCCCGGAGCAAATCGACGCGTCGCAGCCGGTTGTCGGGTACGAGACCCTATGCCGAAGGCACTACATGCGCCGGGTCACCGCTCATGGAGCCAATCTCATGGCGAGCCGGGATCAGTTGCTGCCGTTCGACGTCGACGCTTGCCTTTGGCACGGCGCCGGCTGAAGCCGCAACGAATTGAACGCTGCCTAGTCTCCGCGCGTCCCGAAGACGATTTCATCCCAGCTCGGAATGCTGGAGCGCTTGGGCCGTGACGGCTGGCGCTCGGCCGCTCCCGCGTCGGAAGTTTCTTCATCCTTCTGCCCGGAACGGGTGGGCTTCGGCTCTTCGCGATCCCGCCGGGGAGCGCCGCCGAGCAATTCGTCCAAGCCCGCCCGCGGCGATGCTGCTCCCGGGGTTCGCGCCTCGTCCTGGCCGGTCTGACCGTCGTGATCGTTCCTGCCGCGCAACATGGTCACGGGGCGCAGCGGACCGGGGATCACCGTGATTTCACGGGTGTCCGTGCTGACGCCGTCGTGAAGGTGGAGGGAATCGTCTTCCTTGTCGTCATGCTTCGGGGCCAGGCTCAGCCGCGACAGCATGGATGCACGCGCGTCACGGCGGCTGGGGGCCGGCCCGGATTCAGGCTGCTGGTCCGTTTCCGTATCGACCGGCTCTTTGTCAGCTGCGTCGCTGTCCGCACGTTCGTCGTCGACGTCGCCAGGACGTGGATGCGCAGCCGGAACGCCGCTGCTCAGAAGCAGCGCCAACGCGTCGTCACTGTCTTCGTCAAGTCCCAGCCTCTGTCCGCGACGCGAGCGCAACATGTCAAGGAGCCCATCGGCTTCCTTCGTGGCAGCGGCGGCAGCCGCGCGTGCGGCGGTCCCGGCATCGGCCTCAAAGTCAAAGGGCCGGTCGGAGACGGCCGCGAGCCGCCGCGCCGGTACGGGCCCATCAAGGGGTTCCAGTTCGCTGAGCTGCTGGGCCCAGCGGTTGGCGTTCTGGATGGATTTGCGGGCGGGATGGAACGTCCACATCGCAGGCGGTTCTTCGCCGATGCTCTCCAGGCTGCCTGGCTTGGTTTCGAAGCGTGCGACGACGGTCCACGTGCCATCGGTCCGGCGCCAGGAATCCCATTCCACGCTAGAGGAATCGATTCCGTGGGCCGTGAGCCGGTGTGCGACCATTTCGCCCAGGCTTGCGGGTTCATCGCCGAACGCTGCGCGGTAGGCGTCCTGGCCGGGGGCAGGGGCAGCGACTTCGACTTTGCGTGCCTGCTGGGCGATGTATTCGCGTTCTGCAAGCACAGGGCCCTCATACCGCTGCACGTTGGCGAGCGGCATCCCGGACAGCTCCGCCACTTCCGCGGCCGTAGCGCCGCTGCGGATGCGTGACTGAATGTCACGGGGGGACATGGCGACGGGCGTGATCGAGGAACGTGCGGCCACCTGGGCAGGTGTCCGGCTCGCTGCAACCCGCAACGCCTCATCAATCGGAAGCTGGAACATCTCGCCGCCGGTACCGCTCAACAGGAGATGTCCGCCGTCGTCGTGGACGCCAACCAGCCGTAGATCCCGCATAAAATCCTCCACCATGGCCTATCTGACATTCGAAACTCTGCCACCCGGTACGGCCTTTTCCTACTAGGAGAAAGGGCGCGCCGCGATATTCCGCGATTTCCGGCATTCCGTGCGCAGGCGATCGGCACCGGGGTATGGACATTCGAGACATCCGGGAGGACAATCTGCCCGATATCGGGCACAAAAATGCGGCCGGCTGCGTTACATCCTTAGACCGGGCGAGGTTCCGGTCGACAGGATCGCAAGCCCTGCGTGACGTGCAAGGGAGAACGAAGAAGGGACCATGGCAACGGACTACGACGCCCCTCGGAAGACCGAAGAAGACACCGAGGACTCGATCGAGGAACTCAAGTCGCATCGCACCGAGAAACAGTCGTCATCGGCTGTTGACATCGATGAGACTGACCTCGCGGACGCCTACGAGCTCCCCGGGGCGGACTTGTCCGGCGAAGAGCTGCTGGTCCGCGTCCTGCCTCCGCAACCGGACGAATTTACGTGCTTCAATTGCTTCCTCGTCAAACACCGCTCCCAGATTGCGCGGGAGAAGGACGGGCACCTTTATTGCAAGGAATGCGAAAGCTAGCCTCGCGAAGACTGCGTGGACAGCGCTGCCAGAAGTTCTTCGGGGCGGCGCGTGGACGTCAACCAGTACGGGGTGCGGTCCGCCGGGTCGGTGATTTCAATACGCACCACGGGATCGATCCAGCCCCGGAGGCACAGGAACGCCAGTCCGTGGAGACGGGTTCCGCGCTCCGCGGTGGCCTCGTCCTTGCGGTACGCGGTGACGGCGCCGACAAACTCGCGCTGGATAGTAGCGCGTCCCACTTGGACGGTGTCCCGGTCCACCACAATCGCCGGGGTGGACAACACCAGCATGGTGGTCATGATCGCAAAGAGGACCAGCGCGGCGATAATCCCCGCGGTGATGCTGATCGGCGCGAACATCAAGATGCCCGCGGCGGACAAGCCGACCACCACAATCCAAATCCAGGGGGAGGGCCAGAGCTTTTCCGTAAACAGGACGCCCGTTCCACTCGAGGAATGGTGCGGCGCGGGTACGGAAGCAGTCGATTCAGGCATACCACCAGCTTATCGGGACTGTGCCCCCGGGAATTAACGCCCCTCATGCCCTGCGGCCGACGTGCAGCCGCAACCGGGGAAGCACTCCGTGGGCGATAGAATGTGTGACTGTGAGCCACGAGACAGCAGTAGCCAGCCCAGCAGACACCTCCGCCGAATACGGCGCGCCGACCCTTCAGGTCCAACTGAAAATGCTCGACGCCGGATTGGAAGCGCCGTCCTACGCCCACCCCGGTGACGCCGGGGCGGACCTTCGGGCCCGCGCGGACGTATCGCTTGCGCCGGGTGAGCGGAAGCTTGTTCCCACGGGCGTCTCAATCGCACTGCCGAACGGCTTTGTCGCGCTGATCCACCCCCGGTCAGGGCTGGCAACCAAGCACGGACTCACGGTGGTGAACGCTCCCGGGACGGTTGATGCCGGCTACCGAGGTGAAATTTCCGTGACGCTTTTGAATACCGACCAAAACCACGCAATCGAACTCAAGCGCGGCGATAGAATTGCTCAAATGGTGATCCAGCGCGTCGAGTATGCGCAGTTCGTATCCGTGGAGGAGTTGTCCGACACCTCGCGCGGCACCGGCGGCTTTGGATCCACCGGAGGCTTCGCGCCGGCCGTGAGCTAGCAACAACCCTCGACAATCGGCGCCGCACGGAGCTGATTGCCATGCTGCCCGCGAGTTGATGGGCAGTCTGCGGTTTACTGGGGATAGACCACTACTAAGGAGACAACCCGATGCTTTTTGGGCGCGGAAAGAAGTCCAAGGCTGAGCAGCCGAAAGACAACGGTACTGAGCAGGCCAATGCCGCGACGACGCAGCAGGACGCCGGCACGGTAGCCAGTGGAGCCGCCAAGGGCGACTTCCGCCTGTCCAAGGGGCCATTGGATGCCAGCGAAATAGAGAGCCAGGATGGCTACGTGGATCTTGGCGCCTTGCTGATCGAGCCTTCCGAGGGCCTTCAATTGCGCCTCGAAGTCGAAGAAGCAACCCAGCGGGTAGTGGCCGTCACCATGGACCTCGATGGCTCGAGCCTCCAGCTCCAAGCATTTGCCGCGCCACGCTCCGAAGGGCTGTGGGACGAGATCCGCGAACAAATCGGCCAGTCCGTATCCAGCCAAGCAGGCGAAGTCGAGGAGATCGTCGGCACCTTCGGCACGGAACTCATCGCCAAGCTTCCCACCGAATCCGCCGACGGCGGCCGTGGCTTCCGGGCCGCCCGGTTCATGGGCGTGGACGGACCCCGCTGGTTCCTCCGTGGCGTCATCGGCGGCAACGCGGCCTTGGACAGGAAAGCGGCCGAAGGACTGGAGAACCTCTTCCGCAAGGTTGTGGTCATTCGCGGAGACAACCCCATGCCGCCCCGCGAGCTGCTTCAGCTGAAGCTTCCCAAGGATGCTGTGGCCTCCGGCCAGCACGGCGCTCCCCATGAAACGCCGGAGCTTCAGCGGCCGGAACGCGGCCCGGAGATCACCCAGATTGGCTGACAAAGCGGAGCGTGCCGCTGCCGCCCATGGCAGCTCGGCATCCCTGCCCCTCACTGAACTCCCTGTCCGGGGCAGGGTCGACTGCACGGGTTTCATCGAGTCGGTCACCTACCAGCCCGCCAATGAGCAAGCACACTTCTCGGCTATCGTCGTCGACCGGATTGCGCACAGGGGCGACACCGGTCCGTTGACCCGGCTCCGCGTCATCTGGCTCGGGCGCCGCAAGGTGCCCGGTATTGAACCAGGGACGGTCCTGCGGCTCGAGGGCATGGTCACGCCGAAAGACGGGATGCCCACAATGTTCAATCCGCGCTACGAAATCCTCTCCCGGCAGGAGCACCAATGACCGTCGCCAATGGATCCGGCCCTCACGAAAAACCAGCGGAGGAGGAGCCCGGCTCGGCCGAGGAGGCCAGGCAGGGCGCCCAGGGGCCGAGCATTGCGGACATTGCCGCCGGCTACGCCGAGAAAGCCGGACTCCAACGCAACAGCCACGGGCACGTGGATATCCTCAAATCCGCCGGGGGTGTCCAGGGCATAGCCGAGAGCATCGTGCCAGGCCTCGTCTTCCTGATCGCTTTCATGGTCACCCGCGACCTTCCGGCGTCCCTGATTGCCTCCCTCGCGGCGGCAGCCGTCTTCACCGTAGTCCGGCTTGTCCAACGGCGCCCGTTGACCCAGGCGCTTGCGGGGATCGCCGGCGTCGCCATCTCCGCTTGGCTCGCGAACACCACCGGCAAGGCCGAGGATTTCTACGTCCTGGGCTTCTATACGAATATCGCCTACATCGCCGGAATGGTGCTGTCGATCCTGCTCAAGTGGCCGATTGCCGGCCTGCTTTTCGGATTCGTCCGCAACGAGGGCTTCGAATGGCGGAAGAACCCGGAGCGCCTGCGGGCCTACGCCATCGGCACGTGGGTAGTCATTGCCGTCCTGGCACTACGGCTGGTGGTCCAGGTGCCCCTGTATTTCATGGGCGAACCCGGCCTTGCCGCGCTCGCTACCATGAGGCTGATCATGGGCGCTCCGCTATACATCCTCGGGCTCTGGATTGCCTGGCTTCTGACCCGGCCGGTGCCGGGCCAGAAGCCGGATCGTGATCCTCAGCCGTCGAAGCCGTCGTCGTCGGACTGATCCGAAAACTCTTCTTCGACGTCAACTGAGCCGTGGTCCGCGGCGGACGGGGAAAGCAGCCCCCTGAGGCCGTCCTCAGCCGCAATGGTGGTGACGAAGAACAGCTCGTCGCCGCCGTCGATCACGTCGTCGCGGCTCGGTGTGATGGGCGCATGGTCCCGAAGGATCGCCACCAAGGTGGCGTCTTCGGGCCATTCGATGCCGCCCACGGTGCTGCCGATGATGTGCGAGTCGTGGGGAACGGTGAATTCCACGAGTGAGGAGACGCCCGTCTGCAAGGTCAGCAAGCGGACGAGGTCACCGATTTCCACGGCTTCTTCCACGAGCGCCGTCATGAGCTGCGGGGTGTTGACTGCGACGTCGACGCCCCAGGAATCGTTGAACATCCAGTCGTTCTTGGGATTGTTGACCCGGCCAACCGTGCGGCCCACACCGAATTCGGTCTTGGCCAGCAAGGACACCACGAGGTTGACTTTGTCGTCGCCGGTCGCGGACACGACGACGTCGGCCCCTTCCAGCTTCGCTTCCTGCAGCGTGCTCAATTCGCACGCGTCGCCCACGAGCCAGCGCGCCCCGCGGAGCCCGCTGCGACCGATGACCTCCGGTTTGAGGTCGATCAGCATGATCTCGTGTTTGTGGGCGAGCAATTCACGCGCGATCGATGAACCGACGCTGCCCGCGCCGACAATAACGACTTTCACTCAGACTCCTTGGCAGGTGCGCTGGAAAGGATGCGCGCCACCTCGGCGCTGCGGTCCAGATTCAACATGGCGTGCACGGTGTCGCCCTCCTGGTACGCCGTTCCGGCCTGGGGCAGGACGCCCTCTCCAAAACGGGTGAGGAAAGCGACACGGATTCCGGATGCTGCCTCGATGGCAGTCAGCGGGTGCCCGATCCAGCCTTGGTCGAGGTCCACTTCGGACAAAACCAACCGGCCCGAGGGTTCGCGGTAGTCGCCCGCCAAGTGTTGCTCAGGCAGGATCCGGCGCAGGACCTGGTCCGCGCTCCAGCGCACGGCGGCTACCGTGGGGATGCCCAGGCGCTGGTAGATTTCGGCGCGGCCGGGATCGTAGATGCGGGCTACAACATGCGAAACATGGAAAGTCTCACGGGCTACCCGGGTGGCGAGGATATTGGAGTTGTCACCGCTGGAGACGGCGGCGAAGGCGTACGCTTCCTCGCAACCTGCCTGCTTGAGGGTGTCCCGGTCGAAGCCGACGCCGGTGACTTTCCTGCCGGTGAACCCGCTGCGCAGGCGGCGGAAAGCACGGTCGTCCTGGTCGATGATTGCCACCGAATGGCCGGCGTCTTCCAAGGTGTGCGCCAACGTTGCGCCAACTCGTCCGCAACCCATGATCACAAAGTGAGCCACGGTTTCTCCTTCACTCTTATGCATGCCGCTCGGTAAGACTCTACCGGGGCAAGTCGCGGAAGCCAGTCCGCCGTCATGACATCGCGTTCGATTCAGAGTAGCTTTGCGGAGTGCTGACAATTCTCAACGCCGCGAAGCGGGTGTTGGTGGGGCGGCCGTTCCGGAACGACCGCCTGGCCCACACCCTGCTTCCCAAGCGCATTGCCCTGCCGATTTTCGCCTCGGACGCCCTGTCCTCCGTGGCGTACGCCCCTGACGAAATCCTGCTGACGCTGGCCCTCGCGGGCGTGAGTGCCGTGGCTATTTCGCCGCTCGTAGGCCTCGCGGTCATGGTGGTCTTGCTCACGGTTGTTGCCTCGTACCGGCAGAACGTCCACGCCTACCCTTCCGGTGGCGGCGACTACGAAATCGCCAACGTCAACCTGGGGAAGTTCGCTGGCCTGACCGTCGCCGCCGCGTTGTTGGTGGACTACGTCCTCACCGTCGCCGTGTCGATGTCCTCCGCCGCGGCGTACCTGACCACGGCGATCCCCTCGCTGCATGGGCAGCAGGCGCTCATCGCCACAGTCGGCGTCATCGTCCTGGCACTCGTCAACCTGCGCGGAATCAAGGAAGCGGGCAGTGTCTTCGCGGTTCCCACCTACATCTTCATGTTCTCCATCCTGGGCATGACGGCCGTCGGTATCTTCCAGGCGGCCACGGGCCAACTCGGCCAGGCTCCCTCGGCAGCCTTCACCATCGTCCCGCAAGAGGGATTCGACCAGGGACTCGTGGGCCTGGCAGGCGCGTTCCTGCTGCTGCGCGCCTTCTCCTCCGGCGCAGCGGCCCTGACCGGTGTGGAGGCCATCAGCAACGGTGTACCGAACTTCAAGAAGCCAAAGAGCAAGAACGCCGCCACTACGCTCTTGCTGCTCGGCGTCATCGCCTCGGCCATGCTCGCGGGCATCATCTACCTCGCCAACGCCACCAAGGTCCACATTGTGCTGGATCCGGCCAAGGAATTCCTCCTGCATGGCCAGCCGCTCCCGGACGACTACATCCAGAACCCTGCCATCAGCCAGATTGCACAGACGATCTTCGGCGCCGGGTCCATCCCGTTCTACGTTGTTGTCGCCGCGACGGGCGTCATCCTCGTCTTCGCCTCCAACACGGCGTTCAACGGATTCCCGGTCCTGGGGTCCATCCTCGCCCAGGACGGCTACCTTCCCCGCCAGCTTCGGACCCGCGGAGACCGCCTGGCCTTCAGCAACGGCGTCCTCGCCCTTGCTGCCGGCGCCTTGGTCCTCATCATTTCCTTCAACGCCGATGTCACCAAGCTCATCCAGCTGTACATCGTGGGCGTCTTCATTTCCTTCACGATGAGCCAGTTGGGCATGGTGCGTCACTGGGGCAGGGAACTCAAACTTGCGCAGGACAAAGCCCTCCGCCTCAGGATCGTGAAGTCCCGCACCATCAACATGCTCGGCTTCGCCATGACGGCGCTGGTGTTGACCATCGTGCTGATCACCAAGTTCGAACAGGGTGCCTGGATCGCCCTTCTCGCGATGTTCGTCCTGTTCCTCATCATGTGGAGCATCCGCGCCCACTACGACAACGTGGCCAAGGAACTGGCCGTTGACGAGGATTCTTCCCCGCGTGCATTGCCTACCCGGGTCCATGCCGTGCTCCTGGTGTCCCACGTCCGCAAACCGGTGCTGCGCGCCCTCGCCTACGCGCGGGCGTCGAGGCCGTCCCGGCTTGACGCCATCATCGTCGACATCGACCACGAGGAAACCGCGCACACCGTCGAGGCCTGGGACAAGCTGGACATCCCTGTGCCGCTGACCGTTTTGGCGAGCCCGTACCGCGAAACCGTCACGCCGATCCTGGACTACGTCAAGAACATGCGCCGTGATTCCCCGCGCGACCTGATCGTCGTCTACATCCCGGAGTACGTCGTCGGCAAGTGGTGGGAACAGCTCGTCCACAACCAGACCGCCTTGCGCATCAAGGCCAGGCTCCACTTTGAACCTGGCGTCATGGTGGCCAGCGTCCCCTGGCAATTGAAATCCTCCGAAGAAGCAAAGGCATTGCAGGATACCTGATGACCCACCCGATCAACACCGAGTCCAGCTCGCCCACGGCCCAGGACGGAGCTGCCACGGAGCTGGTGGTGGACGTCGGCCCCATCGCCCATGGCGGCCACTTTGTCGCCCGGCACGAGGGCCGGGTTATTTTTGTCCGGCACGGCATCCCGGGGGAGAAGGTCCGGGTCCGGCTGACCGACGCAGGAGAGTCTTCCCGTTTCTGGCGTGCCGACGTCGTCGACGTCCTGGAAGCGTCAGACGATCGGACGCGCCATTTCTGGCCGCTCGCCGACTCTCTTGCCGCCTGGCGCAAGGGCGGTCCGCCCGTGGGCGGCGCGGAACTCGGGCACGTAACACTGGAACGGCAACGGCTGCTCAAATCCGAAGTCCTCGCCGAACAGTTGAAGCGGCTCGCCGGCGTCGAACTCGATGTCGAAGTGGAGCCGGCGGCCGCCGGTGACGCGGCCCCCGGCGGTGTTGCGGCATCCGACGGCGATACCGGGCTCGGCTGGCGGACCCGTGCCAGCTTTGCCGTCACCCCCGGTGGCCGGCTGGGGATGCATGCCCACCGCTCCGACGTCGTGATTCCTGTCCATGAGATGCCTTTGGCACTGCCGGGCATCAACGAGTTGCGGCTCTGGGACATCGATCTGCGGGGGATCTCGCGGGTGGAGGTGGCCGCGCCCGCCAACGGATCGCGTCCCCTCGTCCTTCTCGCCCCGGAGGAGGGTACTGACGCCCGGCGCCTCAACCGGATCCTGGGCCAGCTCCCGCAGGAAGTCTCAGTGGCGAGCTTCGACCCCGTGGGTGGAGATGTCCTGCAGTTGCGCGGCAGGACGTGGGTCCAGGAATCGGCTGCCGGCCACGAATACCGGGTGACGGGAGAAGGGTTCTGGCAGATCCACAAGGACGCGCCCGGGACCCTGGTGGGGGCGGTGACGGGATTCCTGCACGACGGCGGCTACCTCCTTCCGGGATCGGCCGTCGCCGATCTTTACGCGGGAGCCGGATTGTTTACGGCGCCCTTGGCGGATGCCGTGGGGATCACCGGTTCGGTGCTGTCCGTCGAAGGATCGCCCGGGACCAGCCGCGATGCCCGCAAGAACCTGCACGGAGAGACCCAGGTGGAAATTGTCCAGGGCAGGGTGGAACGTGTCCTCCGGCAGCGCCCCCGGAGCTTCGACGCCTTGGTGATCGACCCGCCGCGGGCCGGCGCCGGCAAGGCCGTGGTCAGCCAGCTCATCGAGTCCGGGCCCCGCGCAATCGCCTATGTGTCGTGTGATCCGGCCTCCTTCGCGCGTGATCTGGGGTACTTCCGGAACAGCGGATGGCGCCTCGAATCCCTCCGGGCATTTGACTTGTATCCGCACACACACCACCTGGAGACCGTTGCGTTGCTGGTGCCCGCGGCATAGGCGCCACTACGATGGGGGAGAAGTCCTACGTCGCGCTTCACTTCTCCACCGGCCGGCAGTCGCTCAGATTAGGTTTGCCTAACTAGCTAGCGGTCAACCACGCGACAAAGATGAAAGCTGTTGCGAGAGGAGTCCTGCCATGAGCACTGTGGACAGCTTCGGTTCCAAAGGCGTACTGAATGTAGCCGGCACCGATTATGAAATTTTCCGGTTGAACTCCGTTGAGGGCGCAGACAGCCTTCCGTTCAGCCTTAAGGTATTGCTTGAAAACCTCCTGCGGACGGAAGATGGCGCCAATATCACGGCCGACCACGTCCGCGCCCTGGCTGGCTGGGACCCGGATGCCCAGCCAGACACCGAGATCCAGTTCACCCCGGCCCGAGTCATCATGCAGGACTTCACCGGGGTTCCCTGTGTGGTTGACCTTGCCACCATGCGTGAAGCCATCAAGGACCTCGGCGGCGACCCCAAGCGCGTCAACCCGCTGGCTCCGGCTGAGATGGTCATCGACCACTCCGTGCAGATCGATGCCTTCGGCAACTCCGGCGCGCTTGAGCGCAACATGGAGATCGAATACCAGCGCAACGGCGAGCGTTACCAGTTCCTGCGTTGGGGCCAGACTGCTTTCGACGACTTCAAGGTTGTCCCCCCGGGAACCGGCATCGTCCACCAGGTCAACATCGAATACCTGGCACGCACCGTCATGACCCGCGAGGTTGACGGCGTCCTCCGCGCCTACCCGGACACCTGCGTCGGCACGGACTCCCACACCACCATGGTCAACGGCCTGGGCGTGCTCGGCTGGGGCGTTGGCGGCATCGAAGCCGAGGCCGCCATGCTTGGGCAGCCCGTTTCCATGTTGATCCCGCGCGTTGTCGGCTTCAAGCTCACCGGCTCCATCCCCGCCGGCGCCACCGCCACGGACGTCGTCCTGACCATCACCGAGCAGCTGCGCAACCACGGCGTGGTCGGCAAGTTCGTGGAATTCTACGGCGAAGGCGTTGCGGCCGTGCCGTTGGCCAACCGCGCCACCATCGGCAACATGAGCCCGGAGTTCGGCTCAACGGCAGCGATGTTCCCGATCGACGACGTCACCCTCGAGTACTTGCGCCTCACCGGCCGCTCCGAGCAGAACGTCGCCCTGGTCGAGGCCTACGCGAAGGAACAGGGCCTCTGGCACGATCCCTCGCACGAGATCAAGTTCTCCGAGTACCTCGAGCTCGACCTGTCCACGGTTGTTCCCTCGATCTCGGGCCCGAAGCGTCCCCAGGACCGGATCATCCTCACCGAGTCCAAGGCGCAGTTCCGCGAGGACCTGCGCAACTACGTGAAGGAAGACCTGGCCGACGGAAGCCTGGACGAAGCGATCGACGAGAGCTTCCCGGCCTCCGATTCGCCGTCGTTCACCGCCACCGCGACGCACCTGTCCGACGTCGCGCCGCACGGACACGGCCCGAAGTCCAACGGTCGTCCGTCGAACAAGGTGAGCGTCACAACAGCTGACGGCCGCGAATTCGAACTGGACCACGGTGCCGTTTCGATCGCTTCGATCACGTCCTGCACCAACACGTCCAACCCGTCGGTGATGCTTGCTGCCGCGCTGCTCGCCCGCAACGCCGTCGACAAGGGCCTCACGTCCAAGCCGTGGGTCAAGACTTCGGTTGCTCCCGGCTCCAAGGTTGTCACCGACTACTACGAGAAGTCCGGCCTGACCCCCTACCTGGAGAAGCTCGGCTTCTACATCGTGGGCTACGGCTGCGCCACCTGCATCGGCAACTCTGGACCGCTCGACGCCGAAATCTCCGAGGCCATCCAGGCCAACGACCTTTCCGTCTCGGCTGTCCTCTCCGGCAACCGCAACTTCGAAGGCCGCATCAACCCGGACGTCAAGATGAACTACCTGGCCTCCCCGCCGCTGGTCATCGCCTACGCCCTGGCCGGAACCATGGACTTCGACTTCGACGCCGATCCGCTTGGCCAGGACCAGGACGGCAACGATGTCTTCTTGAAGGACATCTGGCCGAACCCGGTCGAGGTCCAGAAGGTCATCGATTCCTCGATCGACAAGGAAATGTTCGCCCGCGGCTACGAGGGCGTCTTCGACGGCGACGACCGCTGGAAGGCACTCGACACTCCGGCAGGCGACACCTTCGCCTGGGACGCCAAGTCCACCTACGTGCGGAAGCCCCCGTACTTCGAAGGCATGAAGGCGCAGCCGGAACCGGTAACGGACATCGCCGGAGCCCGCGTGCTGCTGAAGCTCGGCGACTCCGTCACCACCGACCACATCTCCCCGGCCGGTTCCTTCAAGTCGGACACCCCGGCAGGCCAGTACCTTCTGGCCAACGGCGTGGAGCGCAAGGACTTCAACTCCTACGGTTCGCGCCGTGGCAACCACGAGGTCATGATCCGCGGAACCTTCGCGAACATCCGCATCAAGAACCAGCTGCTCGCTGACTTCAACGACGGTGCGGGCGTCGAGGGTGGCTTCACCCGCGACTTTACCCAGGCGGACGGCCCCCAGGCCTACGTCTACGACGCTGCCCAGAACTACCAGGCAGCCGGCACCCCGCTGGTGGTCCTGGCCGGCAAGGAGTACGGCTCCGGCTCGTCCCGTGACTGGGCTGCCAAGGGAACCGCGCTGCTTGGCGTGAAGGCTGTCATCGCCGAAAGCTACGAGCGCATCCACCGCTCCAACCTCATCGGCATGGGCGTTCTCCCGTTGCAGTACCCGGCTGGCGAGACCGCCGCGTCGCTCGGCCTGGTCGGAACGGAAACGTTCTCGGTCGAGGGCGTCACCGAGCTGAACAACGGCACCACGCCGCGGACGCTCAAGGTCACGGCAACGGCCGAGGACGGCAGCACCAAGTCCTTCGACGCCGTGTTGCGTATCGATACGCCGGGCGAAGCGGACTACTACCGCAACGGCGGCATCCTGCAGTACGTTCTGCGCCAAATCTCGGCCCACTAGCCGATACCGGCGCGGGCTCCGCCTGCGCCAAAGGCAAAAGCTACAGCCCCGGCTGGTCATCGACCGGCCGGGGCTGTAGCCTTTCCTGCGGCTTGGTTCCGGCCAAGGCGTTAGAGTTGTATAGCACGTCAACCACCCTAAGGAGGGGCCGTTGGGACTCTTGGAGACAATCCGGAACCCGCAGGACCTGAGCAAGCTCACCAGTCAGCAGCTGGAGCAGCTTGCAGGCGAGATCAGGACTTTCCTCATCACCAACGTCGCCCAAACGGGTGGTCACCTTGGACCGAACCTTGGCGTGGTGGAACTCACCATGGCCATCCATAAGGTCTTCGATTCGCCGCGCGACAGCATCGTTTTCGACACCGGCCATCAGTCCTACGTCCACAAATTGCTGACCGGCAGGCAGGACTTCAGCACCCTCCGGCAGCAAGGTGGCATGTCCGGCTACCCCGATCGTGCCGAGTCCGAGCACGACATCGTGGAAAGCTCCCACGCGTCCTCCTCTTTGTCCTGGGCCGACGGTATCTCCCGTGCCCGCCAGTTGACCGGCGAGGGCGACCGCTGCGTTGTCGCCGTCGTCGGAGACGGTGCGCTGACGGGCGGCATGGCCTGGGAGGCAATCAACAACATCGCCGCCGACAAGCGGCGACGCGTGGTGATCGTCGTCAACGACAATGGCCGCTCCTATGCCCCGACGGTCGGCGGTCTTGCCGACTACCTCGCATCGCTGCGCCCCACGATCGATTCCTTCCGGGCAGCCCCCACCTATGAAGTGGTGTTGGACTGGTGGAAGAAGAAACTCCAAAGCGGCGGCCCGATCGGGCAGTTCACCTACAGGAGCCTGCATGCCATGAAGAAGGGCATCAAGGACTGGTGGGCTCCGCAAGGTATGTTCGAAGACCTCGGCATGAAGTACATCGGCCCTGTCGACGGCCACAACATGCGTGCCCTTGAGCACGCGCTGACTACCGCCCGTAATTACGGCGGCCCGGTGATCGTCCACGCCATGACTGAAAAGGGGCACGGCTACGCGCCTGCCCTCGCCAACGAGGCGGACCAGTTCCACGCCGTCGGGATCATCGATCCCGAAACCGGCGAACCCACCGAAGCGGGTGGAGCCCGCTCGTGGACATCTGTGTTCGCTGAGGAAATCGCGGACATCGCCGATGAGCGCGAAGACATCGTCGGTATCACCGGGGCCATGCTGATCCCCGTCGGGTTGCACAAGTTCGCTGAACGGCACCCTGAAAGAGTGATCGACGTAGGGATCGCCGAACAGCACGCCCTCACCTCGGCCGCAGGCATGGCCTTCGGTGGACTGCACCCCGTCGTCGCCGTTTACGCGACGTTCCTGAACCGTGCCTTCGACCAGCTCCTCATGGACGTCGCCCTGCACAAAGCCGGAGTGACGGTCGTGTTGGACCGCGCCGGCGTGACGGGCCCGGACGGGGCCAGCCACCACGGCATGTGGGACATGGCGATGGTCCAGATCGTTCCAGGGCTGCACCTCGCGGCTCCGCGGGATGCCAGCCGCCTGCGGGAAGAACTCCGCGAAGCGGTTGCCATCGCCGACGCGCCCAGCGTGGTGCGCTTCTCCAAGGGCAGCGTGGGAAGCGAGATCGAAGCGATCGAACGGCTTTCCGACGGCGTCGACGTGCTCGCGCGCCGCCCCGAAGGCTCTACCGAGAACGATGTCCTGGTTGTCAGCGTAGGCGCAATGTCCGAACTCGCCCTCGACGTCGCGTCCCGGCTCGGATCCCAAGGCATCAGTTCCACCGTGGTGGATCCGCGGTGGGTCCTGCCTGTACGCAAGTCCATCATCGCCCTCGCTGCCCGGCACCGTTTGGTGATCTGCATCGAAGACGGCGTCCGGGCAGGCGGCGTCGGCTCCCGGATCCGCCAGGAGATGCGCGCGGCCGGCGTGGACACGGCCCTCAACGAAGTGGGGCTTCCGGTCGAATTCCTCGACCATGGAACCAGGAGCCAAGTCCTTGAGCGCGTGGGCCTTACCGCCCAACAGATAACGCACGACGTCGTCGCGCAGGTCCTGGGGACAAAGGTGCCTTTCGCGCGGCCCCTGCCAGGACAAGAACACCCCAGCACAGGCAGTCTCCCCAAACTGTGAACCGCCTGTTCAAGGCAGTATCCAACAAACAGGCACCCTTCGACGGCACAGGTCCGAACAGCACCTGCCCGGAGTGGTTCAGAAAAGGACAGGCATGAGCGGCATCATCCGCACCTATAAGCGCGACGACGAAGCGGTCCTGCATTTCCGGGAAGCCTGGTATGACGACGAATTCAAGCAGTTCGTCATCAACCACGGGGTCGTAGGACACCAGAGCAGCACTGACGAAACCGACGTCGACGACGAATCCGCCGTCGAAGGCCTCATGACGGCCTTTGCCGCGCAATGCGAAGAGGATGGCTACGCGGAGATTCCCGAGACCGAGCAGTTTTGGGTGGTCGCTCAGATCGCGCTCAAGACAAAGGACGGTACCGACCGCGACCGCTACCTTGAACGCAAGGCGAAGGCCGCCCTGACGAGCGAACTGGCCTGGCGCGGTTTGGGTACCGTGGATCGATCCGATATCAGCGACTCGAAGCTCAACATTTTCTGTCTGTGCCCGGATGTCAACAAGGCCGTCAACGCCATCAAGGTGTGCATCAGGGGAGAAGACCTGGACTTCACCAAGCTGAGCATCGCGGCGGCGCCCCATGCCGAACCCACCGCATTCAAAGTAAAACACTCGCCGAAAACGGGCGCGGGCTTTACCCTCTAAGGACCACATCACCGCTTCGAAGGGACACGCATGGCGCCCAAGAGCAACTGGCCCGGACACACTCCGCTGCCCAAGGGCTTGTCCGCTCCCGCACGAAGGGCACTCGCCCACGAAGGTCTGGAAACCCTGGAACAACTCGCCGAGTTCGGCGAGGGACGGGTCGCGGCCCTGCACGGCATGGGACCCAAGGTCATGGCCCAGTTGCACGATGCGATGGAAGAGGCGGGAATCGCCTTCGGATCCTGAGCGGCGGACCCGCCCCCGCGGTCGTTGTAGGGTGAAACCATGACTGAATATCGCCGTCTTGGAAATTCCGGATTGACCGTCTCAGTAGTCGGTTTGGGGTGCAACAATCTCGGGCGGGCCAATACGGCCACTGAATCGCAGGAGGGTACCAACGCGGTAGTGCACGCCGCCTTGGACGCCGGAGTGACGCTTTTCGATGTTGCAGACGTCTACGGCCGGGAGCCCGGCCTCAGCGAGACCATGCTGGGCGTCGCCCTGAAAGGTCGCAGGGACGACGCCGTCGTGGCCACGAAATTCGGCATGGACATGCACGGCGCCAACGGCAACGATTTCGGCGCCCGGGGATCGCGCCGCTACATCATCCAAGCAGCCGAGGCATCGCTGCGCCGCCTCGGCACGGACTGGATTGACCTGTACCAGTACCACACCCCGGACCCCCTCACCCCGGTTGACGAGACCCTCGCAGCCCTCGATGACCTCGTCACAAGCGGCAAGGTCCGGTACCTCGGCCATTCCAACCGTGCTGGGTGGCAGATCGCCGAAGCCGAATACGTCGCACGGATACAGGGCGGTGCACGGTTCATTTCGACGCAGAACCACTACAACCTTCTGGACCGCCGCGCGGAACTCGAAGTCCTTCCGGCCGCCCAGGCTTTCGGGCTCGGTGTCCTGCCGTATTTCCCCCTGGCGAACGGGCTCCTGACGGGCAAGTATGCTCCAGGCAGCGCTCCGGAAGGATCGCGCCTCAGCCACACGCGGACCAACATGGTCCACGACGCCGACTGGGTCCAGTTGGGCAGGTTCAGCCAATTCGCCAAGGAGCGGGACCTGAACGAACTGCAGCTGGCCTTCTCCTGGCTGGCCGCCCAGCCCGCAGTCAGCAGCGTCATTGCGGGAGCCACCCGCCCGGAGCAGATCGCAGAAAACGCGAAAGCCGTGCGCTGGGTGCCCACGGCGGAAGAACGTGCCGAAATGGACGACATCTTCCCGCGCACGCCCAAGGTAGCCCTTTTCTAAGGAGCGTTCCATGAGCGGGGAGCAGGCAGCGGCTGCAGGCCGGCGCGAATCCGTGAGCTTGCTGGTGGACTGCGACACAGGAATCGACGACGCCCTGGCCCTCGCCTACCTGTGCAGCCAGCCGCAGGTGGAACTCGTCGCAGTGAGCAGCACTCCGGGCAACGTCGGGGCGGAGCAGGTGGCACGCAACAACCTGTCCCTGCTCGAGTTGTGTGGCCGCCCTGACGTGCCCGTTGCCATCGGGGCCCGGGCTCCGCTGCGGATCCCGCTGACCACCACGCCGGAAACCCACGGTCCCCAAGGCGTGGGCTACGCCGAGCTACCGGAACCGCGCGGACAACTGAACGGCGTCGACGCCGTCGAGCTTTGGGTCGAAGCGGCCCGGTCACGGCCGGGGGAGCTGACCGCCCTGTTGACGGCGCCCCTCACCAACTTTGCCCTCGCCCTGCGGGCCGAGCCGCGGCTGCCGGAGCTGCTGCGCGGCGTCGTGATCATGGGTGGCAGCTACTACTACCAGGGCAACACGACGCCCACCGCCGAGTGGAACACCCACGTTGATCCGCACGCAGCCGCCGAGGTGTTTGCGGCCTTCTCCGGACTTCCTGAGGAGTGCCTTCCGGTGGTGTGCGCCTTGGAGACCACGGAACGGATCGAACTGACACCCGGGCACGTGGCGGCCTTGGCTGCCGAGGCGGGTTGCACGGAGCCGGAACTTGTCCTCCCGGAGCAGCCGGAGGGACGGCGCAGTACTGCGTCCGACGAACTCGTGCGGCACCTCAGCGATATGCTGCGCTTCTATTTCGAGTTCCACCGAAAGTACGGCCAAGGCTACGTGGCGCACATCCACGACTACTTCGCGGCGTCCGTCGCCGCACGCACTGCCAGGTACAGCACCCGCACGGCCACAGTGCACGTCGAGACGGCGGCCCCCAAGCTCATCGGAACCACCGTGGCGGACTTCCGCGGACTGTGGGGCGAGCCTCCCAACGCGCGCATCGTCTCGGAAAACCACCCAAGCGAAGCCTTCGCCGAACTGGTGCGCGCATTGGGCGGCCTTGCCCGGAGCCTGCCGGGTTCTTGACGCCGGAACGCTACCCGGCGGCCGGCTTCGACGCGATCCCGGGAGCCAGGAAGCGTTTGCCGTTGACACGCTCGGAGGCGCCCACCCGATCCAGATACGGTGTGATGCCGCCCAGGAACATCGGCCAGCCGGCGCCGAGGATGACACAGAGGTCAATGTCTTCAGGCCCGGCCACCACGCCTTCGGACAGCATGAGTCCGATTTCCTCGGCCAGGGCGTCCTGCGTGCGACGAAGGACCTCCTCGGAAGTGGACGGCGTGGTGCCGAAGGACATGAGTGCCAACGTGTCGGCCGGGATGACCTGTCCGTCAGGACCCGGAGCCCAGAGTGACTTCACGCCGTTGTCAACCAACTTCTGCAGGTTCTGGGATACCGCAAAACGCTCGCCGAAGGCAGCGTGCAGCGATTCCTGGACGTGCTGGGCGACCGGAAGGCCTACCATCGCGCTGAGGGTGAACGGACTCATCGGCAGGCCCATGGGGCGAAGCGCCGAATCGGCGACGTCCGCCGGCGTCCCTTCGTCGAACGCGGCAATGACTTCGCCCATGAGTCGCAGCAGGATCCGGTTGACAACGAAAGCGGCGGCGTCCTTGACCAGCACGGCTGTCTTCTTCAATCCCTTGGCGAGCTCGAACGCGGTGGCCAGCACGGCGTCGTCGGTCTTCGGGGCACGCACGATCTCCAGGAGCGGCATGACGGCGACGGGGTTGAAGAAGTGGAACCCGACCAGGCGTTCCGGGTGCTGCAGATCCTCAGCCATCGCCGTCACGGACAGCGAGGACGTGTTGGTAGCGAGGATGCACTCGGGGGAGACAATGGCCTCCACTTCGGCGAAGACCTGCTTCTTGACGTTGAGTTCTTCGAAAACTGCTTCAATGACGAAGTCTGCGTCGGCGAATGCCTCTTTGGAAACGGAGCCGCTGACGAGGGCCTTGGTCCTGTTCGCGGCGTCGGAACTGATCCGCTTCTTGCCGAGCAGCTTGTCCACCTCCGCATGGACGTAAGCAACTCCCTTGTCCACGCGTTCCTGGTCGATGTCCGTCAGGACCACGGGCACTTTGAGCTGGCGCGCGAACAGCAGGGCGAGCTGGCTCGCCATCAGGCCGGCACCGACGACGCCGATCTTCGTCACCGGGCGCGCGAGCTTGCGGTCGGGCGCACCTGCAGGCCGCTTCGAGCGCTTCTGCACGAGGTCCAGGAAGGCGTAGACGGTGGAACGGAACTCGTCCGTCTGCATCAACTCTGCGAGGGTCTCGCATTCCAGGGCCGCGGAATCCGCCTTGCCCATGGTCCGGTTGGCCTCGAGGATATCCAGCACCTTGGCCGGAGCCGGTGATGCGTTTGAGGTTTTGGCTTCCACGAACGCACGGCCCGCCGCCACAGCGCCGGCCCAGCGTTCGGCAACCGAGGGGTTCTCCGGGTCCACGGAGTTGCTCCGATCCGGGACGGCCTCGCCCGCGATCACTTTCGCGGCCCAGGCAATGGACTGCTCCACGAAATCCGCGGGTTCGAAGATCGCGTCGGCAATGCCCAGCTGGAAAGCCTGGGGACCGGTGAGCGTGCGGTTGTTGCTCAGCGGATTCTCGATCATGACCTTGACGGCGTTTTCCGGGCCGATGAGTCGCGGCAGGATGTAGACGCCGCCCCAACCAGGGACGAGCCCGATGAAGGCTTCGGGCAAAGCGAGGGCACCGGCGCCCGTCGAGACCGTGCGGTACGTGGACTGGAGGGCGATTTCGAGGCCGCCTCCGAGCGCGAGGCCGTTGATGAAGGCGAAGCTGGGAACACCCAGATCGGCGAGCGTCGCGTAGACATCGTGGCCCAGTTGCGCCATCCACAGGCCGTGTTCCCGCTCTTCGAGTCGCTTGACCGCAGAGAGGTCCGCGCCGGCCACCAGGAAGTATGGCTTGCCTGTGACGCCGACGCCGACGATCTCGCCGCGCGCAGCGCGATCCTTGAGGCCTTCAAGTACCGTCCCGAGCTCGACGAGGGTATTGGGTCCGAGGGTGGTGGGCTTGGTGTGGTCCAGGCCGTTGTCGAGGGTGATCAGGGCGAACGTTCCGGCGTTGCCGGGGAGTTCGATGTCCTGAACGTAGGAGTGGGTCACGGTCTCGTCCGGGAACAGTCCGGCCAGTTTCTGGAATTCTGCGGCGCTCATGCTGCGGCTCCCTTGCTCTCGGTCTCGACGGCGGTCTCGGTCTCGCTGTTGTAGCTGTTGTAGTCGGGGTGGTGCGGGTTCTCCCAGATTACTGTGGCACCCATTCCCAAACCGATGCACATGGTAGTGATGCCGTACCGGACGGACGGGTCTTCCTCGAACTGGCGGGCCAGTTGATTCATGAGCCGAACGCCGGATGATGCGAGGGGATGCCCGACGGCGATCGCTCCGCCGTAGCGGTTGACGCGAGGGTCGTCGTCGGCGATTCCGAAGTGGTCCAGGAAGCTCAGGACCTGAACCGCGAAGGCCTCGTTGATCTCGAAAAGGTCGATGTCCCCGATGCCGAGTCCGGCGTTCTTGAGGGCCTTCTCAGTGGCCGGGACCGGGCCGATACCCATGACCTCGGGTTCGACCCCCGCGAAAGCATAGGAGACCAGGCGCATTTTCACGGACAGGCCGAGCTCTTCGGCAGCCTCCGCGGAGGCCAGGACTGCCGCCGTCGCGCCGTCGTTCAAGCCGGCCGCGTTGCCTGCGGTGACCCGGCCATGGGCCCTGAACGGCGTACGCAGCTCCGCGAGGTCTTCAACGGTGGTCCCGGGCCGCGGCGGCTCGTCGACGGTGTTCACTGTCCAGCCTTGTCCGGGCTTGATGGTGGCGACCGGGACCAAGTCGGGCTGGATCTGTCCCTTGCCGTAGGCGGCGGCGAGCTTTGCCTGGGACGCCGCTGCGTAGGCGTCGGTTCGCTCTTTGGTGATCGCCGGGAAGCGGTCGTGCAGGTTCTCGGCGGTGTTGCCCATGTTCAGGGCGGCTGGATCGACGATCCGCTCGGACATGAACCTGGGGTTGGGATCCGCGCCCGCGCCCATGGGGTGGTTGCCCATGTGCTCCACGCCCCCGGCGATCACGACATCGTACGCGCCGAAACCGATGCCGCTCGCCGTCGTCGTGACCGCGGTCATTGCTCCGGCACACATGCGGTCGATCGCAAAGCCGGGCACGCTGCGGGGGAGGCCGGCCAGGAGGGCCGCAGTGCGGCCGATGGTCAAGCCTTGGTCGCCGGTCTGCGTCGTGGCGGCGATGGCGACTTCGTCAACGCGTTCGGCGGGCAAGCCCGGGTTGCGTCGCATCAGTTCCCGGATGCACTTGACCACGAGGTCGTCGGCGCGGGTGCCTGCATAGATGCCCTTGTCGCCCGCTTTGCCGAATGGCGTCCGGACACCGTCAACGAAAACGACGTCGCGGACTGTCCTCGGCTTGGCGCTGTTCCCGGTTTGGCTCATGTGTGACTCCTCGTTGAGACATAGATGCCGGACAGCCCTCACGGGGGAAGCCGGTGTCATTTACCGCCATGTTACTCGCCAGTAACTTAGCGCGCAAGGAGATCCGCGCTCACATATGACGGCCTTTGGTCCGATCCTCGCTCACGTATGACCGGTTTCCGGCGGACCCTCGCTCACGTCACCGAGCGGGGGTCGGGCCGGGAGGGCTTGTTTGTGAGCGGGGGTTGGGCCGGGAGGGCTTGTTTGTGAGCGAGGGTCCCAGGGGAGGCGGAAACCTCGGTTCAGGGCGCCGGGGTCCGTTCCTTGGACGCCGGGGTCCGCGGCTCTTTGGGCTCCTTGGGGGGCAACGGCTGCGGATTAAGTGACGCCTCGGTGAGGATCGGCGCCGTGATGGCGATTTGCCACTCGCGGGCGCCAAGGGCGCGCAGCTCTTCCGACACGGACTCCACGGTGATGTCCGACGGCGGCCGCCACAGCACGCGCCTCATGTAATCCGGGGTGAGCAGGTTCTCCACGGGAAGCTTGAGCCCATCGGCGGCCTCTTGTAGCCGGGGCCGGGCAGTCCCGAGCCGGGCCGCGGCTTCGGGATCGCGGTCTGTCCAGACACGAGGTGGCGGGGGAGCGTTGGTTGGAAGATGGAGCGGCGGAAGGTCGTCGGTGGTCCTCGCGCCGGCAATGCAGCGCAGCCAGCGTGGTGCTTCGCGCTGTGCCGCCCGTCCGTGGAAACCTTTGGTGGCCAGGAGCTGCGGAACGGTTGTGGGCATGGCCTTGGCGGCGGCGACCAAGGCGGAGTCGGGAATGAGGCGGCTGGGAGCAACATCCCGTTTCCGAGCGAGCTGATCCCGTTCGTACCAAAGTTCGCGCACGGCAGCCAACTGGCGGCGGTCACGGATCTGGTGCAGTCCGGAGGTCTTGCGCCACGGGTCCACCCGCGGGGCGGGAAGGCCTGCTCCGAGGATTCCGGCGAATTCCTGTTCGGCGAAATCCAGCTTGCCATCCGCTTCCAGGAGTTCGATCAGTTCTTCGCGCAGTTCGGCGAGCACCTCGACGTCGAGGGCCGCGTACCGCAGCCAGGGTTCCGGGAGGGGGCGGGTGGACCAGTCGGCGGCCGAGTGTTCCTTGGCGAGGCCGAAGCCCAGGAGCTGCTCTATGACGGCCGCCAGGCCTACGCGGGGCAGCCCGGCAAGGCGTGCGGCGAGCTCCGTGTCGAAGAGCTTGTCGGGCCACATGCCAAGCTCGGCCAGGCACGGAAGATCCTGCGTCGCGGCGTGCAGGATCCACTCGACGCCGCGCAGCGCCTCGTTGACGATTTTCAGGTCATCGAAGGGTTCGGGATCGATCAGCCAGGTGCCTGCGCCGTCGCGCCTGATCTGCACGAGGAAGGCGCGCTGCCCGTAGCGGAAGCCGGAGGCTCTTTCGGCGTCGACCCCGGCGGGGCCGGATCCCGCGGCGATGGCAGCGGCGCACCGCTCCAGGCCGGAGAGGGTGTCGATGACAAGCGGCACGCCCTCGCGCGGGGCATCCAGATCGATGATCTCGGGTATTCGGCCTTCGAAGCCGTCTACCGTGATGTGTGGTGTGGGATCAGCAGCCGGAGCGCCGGCTGTGGTGGGTTCCAGATTTTCAGGGGTCATGGTGCCTTCAGTTTACCGACTCTGTGCCCGGCCGGTCCGGCCAAGGGCTCCAGCACACCTTCACAGGCTTCATGTGAGCCGCCGATTTGGCAGGGGCGTGACACCGGGAGGCAGGGGAGGGAGCCCCGCGAACGTGCAGACCATATCGCACCATGCCTCCAGATGGGCCTGGACATCGGAAGACGCTGGTGTCCATGAGGCGCGGAGTTCGATGTCGATGGTTTCAGGTCTTTCGGCCAACGTGCCGAAGCTCTCGGACAGGATGCGCGTGGCCGTTCCGCCAGCCGCCCGGTACTGGGCTGAATGGTTCTCCAGGGAGTCCACGAGCCATGTCCACGCAACGGAACCGAGCATGGCGTCATTGCCCATGTCGGCTTCCAGCTGGGCGCGGATATAGGTGACGATCCGGAATTCGCCGTCCCATACAGCCGAGCCGTCGGGATCATGGAGCAAGATGAACCGGCCTGTTGCAAGCTCGTCGTCTTCGTCGTCGGCCGCGCCGGGGGAACCCGGTGTGTTTTCGCTGGAAAATGCCATGGCGGCGGGGCCATGGACCGGGGTCCGGCCGGGACGCGTCGACCGGCTGAATACCTCTGCCCCCAGGGCAACGGCGTAGGGGGCCAAGCGGGAGGGCGCCGGGATTTCCGCGAGCCGCAGCTCGCTCCGGCACTTTGCTTTTCGTAGCGTTCCCAACGCATGCAAGAAATCCGCGGGAACCTGTGCGAGTGCGTTCACCTTCGCAGATTATGTGTCCGGGGCGGCGAAACCTTGAAGCCACGCCGCCCCGTCCTGCGGCCTATGCCGCGGCCAGTTCGCGCTTGATTGCGGCAACGAAGGAATCGATGTCTTCTTCGGTGGTGTCGAAGGAACACATCCAGCGCACCTCCCGGTTCGCTTCGTTCCAGTCGTAGAACTTGAAGGAGGAGCGAAGGCGATCCGCGACGCCGGCGGGCAGTACCGCGAAGACGCCGTTGGACTCCGTGGCCTGCGTAGGCTCCACGCCCTCGATGGAGTCGACCGCCGCACGCAGCCGTGAGGCCATGGCATTCGCGTGTTCCGCTGAGCGAAGCCACAGCCCGGACTCCAGAAGCGCGACGAACTGGACCGAGATGAAGCGCATCTTGGAGGCCAGTTGCATGTTCATCTTGCGCAGGAACTTCAGCCCGTGGGCGGCCTCGGGATTCAGGGCGACCACTACTTCGCCGAACAGCAGCCCGTTCTTGGTGCCGCCGAAGGACAAGATGTCGACGCCGGCGTCGCGGGTGAACGTCCGCAAGGGCACGCCAAGGTGGGCGGCAGCATTGGCGAGCCGGGCGCCGTCCATGTGCAGTTTCATGCCCTTGGCATGGATGTGGTCGGCGATCGCCCGGATTTCTTCCGGCGTGTAGCACGTGCCGAGCTCCGTGGTCTGCGTGATGGAGACGGCCAGGGGCTGCGCGCGGTGTTCGTCGCCCCAGCCCCACGCTTCGCGGTCGATCAATTCCGGGGTCAGCTTGCCGTCCGACGTCGGGACCTGGAGAAGCTTGATGCCGCCGATCCGCTCCGGTGCGCCGTTCTCGTCCATGTTGATGTGGGCGGTCGATGCGCAGATGACCGCACCCCAGCGCGGCAGCAGCGACTGCAGGGACAACACGTTCGCGCCAGTCCCGTTGAAGACGGGGAAGCATTCGATGCCTGCGCCGAAGTGCTCCTCCATGACTTCCTGGAGCCGCTCCGTGTACTGGTCCTCCCCGTAAGAGACCTGGTGGCCGCCATTGGCTGCGGCCAGGGCCGCCAGGATTTCAGGGTGGACGCCTGAGTAGTTGTCCGAGGCGAAACCGCGGACGGAGGGATCGTGGAGGCGCCCAACGGCTTCCGTGTCGAGGGCAGCCGGGAATTCTTCTGTAGTGCTCGTCACTTGTTCATTCACGCTTTCAGTCTATTTGGCCAGGAGGAGGCGCTGTCCGTTCAGTTCCACTGCAGGCTTGTCGAAGAGCCCGACGGCGGCCGCCGCCAAGTCCTCGACGTCCGTGTACCCGGGGAATTTCCGCTCCGGGTGCTCCCGCCGCATCGCCGCGTCCAGGAGCGACTTCACCACGAAGACGACGGCGGCGCTGTGCTGCTCCGTTGGTTCGTCCTTGTTTCCTGATTGATCGCGGCGGAAACCGTCAGCCACGGCCAGGGTCCAGGTCTCCGCGGCAGCCTTGGCCGCCGCGTAGGTGGCGGCCCCGGCGGTAGGTGCGGCGACCGCCGTCGAACTCACCATGGCGAAACGGCCCGTGGGGGAAGAGGCGAGATCCTTGTAGAAGACCCTGGAGACGTTCCTCAGGGTTGTGATGGCGCTTTGCTCAAGGGCGGCCCAGTCTTCGTCCGGCTGGTCTTCGATTCCCTTGGCTCCGCGCCACCCTCCCACCAGATGGATGACGCCGTCGACCCTTTCCGTGCTCCCGTGGATCTCCGAGGCGAGTTCGCGCACGGACTCAAGCCGGGAAAGATCGCATACGAGGGGAGTGACGTCGTCGCCCGCTTCGGCCGCTGCAGCCTCGATTCGGGCCTCGTTTGAGCCGATGGTGAAGACCCGGTGCCCGGCCAGCGCGAAGGCGCGGGCCACGGCGATGCCGGAAGAGTTGCTGCCACCTGTGACGACGACAGTCAGCGGTCCGCCGGTCATGAGGCTGCGGTCTGCCCGGTGATACCGGTGGTTGATTCGATGATCGGACGCATTTTCTTCTCCAGTGCTTCGTAGAACATGGACAGGGGGAATTCGTCGTCGAGGACCTGGTCTGTGAGGCCGCGGGGCGGCCCGTCGAGCGGCAGTGCCTCCGGGCCCTTCGCCCAGACCGAAGCCGGGTGCGGAGTGACCGTACCGGAAATGAGCTTATACGCTGCGAGCCAGTGGGCGGCCTTGGGGCGGTCGATCGAGCGCCAGTACAGTTCTTCGATCCGGGCACCGAGCTCGATCACGACGTCGGCCGCCTCGTCCCAGTCGATGCTGAGCTTGCTGTCGGTCCAGTGCAGGACGTGGTGCTGGTGCATCCAGGCGAAGAGGAGCTGGCCGCCCAGTCCGTCGTAGTTGCGGACCCGGTTGCCGGTGATCGCGAAGCGGAAGATGCGGTCGAAGATGACGGCGTACTGCACGAGCTTCGCGTGGCGCCGGGCGTCCGGGGATGCATCCTCGTCCTTTTCGATCCGGACGGATTCGCGGAAAGCCGTCAGGTCGCAGCGGAGCTCCTCGAGCGAGTAGAGGAAGAACGGCATCCGTTGCTTGATCATGAACGGATCGAAGGGAAGGTCGCCGCGCATGTGGGTGCGGTCGTGGATCAGGTCCCACATGACGAACGTGCGCTGCGTGAGTTCCTGGTCATCCAGCAGCTCGGCGGCATCTGGGGGAAGCTGCAGGGACGTCGTTGCGGCGGCTGCTTTGAGCACGCGGCGGAAGCGGGCGGCCTCGCGGTCTGCGAAGATGGCGCCCCACGTGAAGGCAGGCGTTTCCCGCACTGCAACGGTCTCGGGGAAGAGGACGGCCGAATTCGTGTCGTACCCGGGAGTGAAATCCACGAAACGGATGGGTACGAACAGCTTGTTGGAGTAGTCGCCGGCCTCCAAGGCGCCGATGAACTCGGGCCAGATCACCTCGATCAGGACCGCTTCCACGAGACGGCTCGTGCTGCCGTTCTGGGTGTACATGGGGAACACTACGAGGTGCTGGAGCCCGTCTTCGCGGTGTTCCTGCGGCTGGAAGGCCAGCAGTGAGTCGAGGAAGTCCGGAACTCCGAAGCCGGCGTCGGCCCAGCGGCCGAAGTCCGCGACCAGGAGTTCGAGATAGGCGGCGTCATGCGGGAACGCAGGTGCCATGCTCTTGATGGCTTCCGTGATGGTGGCCGTGTATGCCCGGGCAGCCTCGTGGTGGAGGGAATCCTGGATGGAACCGTCCTGGCTTTGGAACGCCTGGAGGGCAGTGGCCGCGGCCTTCAGGGAAATCCAGTCCCGGTTGTCAGAGGTGATGCGCGGACGGGTGGTGGTAACGGTGATGGTCATCGTCGACGGTGCCTTTCCTCAAGAATCATTGTTCTGAGGCGAGCGTAGCAAGCGGCCAGAGTCGCTAATTCAAAAGTGGCTCGAGCATAAGAAACTCTTTCGCAAGTGGCTCCGGCAGCCCCGGAAGATCCAGCCCGGGGAGGGCTGGCCTTGGGGACTGCCGGTAGCTTGGCGCTACTGCCCGGCCCGGGACTCGACAAGCCTGAGCGAAACGGAATTTATGCAATACCGCTGGTCAGTAGGTGTGCCGTAGCCCTCACCCTCGAAAACGTGCCCCAAGTGGGAATCGCAATTGGCGCAGCGGACCTCCACCCGTTCCATTCCCAAAGTACGGTCGTGGATGTAACGGACTGTGCCTTCCGCGAGTGGTGCCCAGAAGGACGGCCAGCCGCAATGGGAATCGAATTTCTCGTTGCTGGTGAAAAGCTCTGCGCCGCACGCGCGGCACTGGTAGACGCCTGCCGTATGGGTGTCCCAGTACTCACCCGTGTACGGGCGTTCCGTTCCGGCTTGGCGAAGAACCCTGAACTCCTCCGGGGTAAGTTCCTCGCGCCACTCGGCGTCCGTTTTCTCCACGCATTGCCCGTCCTTCGGGACATCCTGGAGGGGAACCCCGGCCAAGGGGTCCGCGGCTTGGAAGTACTTCCTGTTATCTGCAGTGCTCATGCTCACTCAACGCTCACGAGTCGCCGATAAATCCCGAGCCGGCATAGAGATGCAGGACGGGCAGCCCCAACTGATCCTGGGCTTTGTTCGCCCAATCTGTATGGAAGGTATCGGCGATCGCGTGCGGGCGGGTCACGACGACGGCCTGCGCGGCATTGAGAGCCTTGACCTTGGACACCAAGCCGGCCACCGCGCCGCCGTCGACGATTTCACCAGTCACCCCGCCACCCAGCCCATCCAGGGCCGCGAGCGACGCCGACAAGGCCTCGGCAGCCTGGGCCCGCTCCGACTGCGGATCCGGCGCCTCCGCGAGCAGATCCCGGAATGCCTTGGCTACTTCAAGCAACGAGAGGTTCTCGAGGAAGTCCACCAACAAATGCCGTTCGGTGTTTGCGGGCACCAGCACCACCAGGGGCGAGTCTCCGCCGTCGATCAGTTTGGCAATATTGACGCGGTCGTCCGGGCCGAGAGGCTCTTCGGTAAGGATGACGATTGGTTCACTCATGGCTACAGCGTAGACCTGAGCCGTGCCGGGAGGCATGGTTTCGCGCGGCAATTCTGTTCTCGCCGCGGTGTTGCCTCCCGCGAGGAAACGCCACAGAGGGCGCTGTTCGGAACACTGCCCCGCAACCGGGAGAATGGTCACATGGCATCCATGACCCGAGCTGCGCCAAACGTTGAGACCGGTGCGAAAATGTCCGTCCGCGCCAAATGGGCCGTTGCGGGGATCGTTGCTGGAAGCAGCATCGCCGGCTTGCTGGGCGCAGGGTCTTCTGCGCTCGCAGCCTATTTTGCCCGGCGCGTTATCACCCCCTCAACGCGCGAGGCCGACCAGGAGGTGTTGGCGGTGGTACGCGGTGATAAGGGGCTCCAGGTCATTCTCGCGGCCACCCCGGACACCACCGTCGACGGCGTGTTCAGCCTCTTCTTCGCGGGCGGGACAGGGTTCGCGCGGATCGGGCGGATCATATCCTATTCGCCCGCCGAACGGACGGTGCAGCGCGAAGTCGAGGAAGTCTATAGCGGGGATCTGTCGACGGCCCGGCGCGGGTGGTGGAGCGGTGCTGTGTACGACTCCCCGGCGGCGCTTGGCCTGGACTCCGAAGACATACAGATCGACGTCGAGGGTGGGCAGGCGCCTGCGTGGTTGGTTCCGTCAAGCGCCGGGAAACCGGCGAAAACCTGGGCGATCATGGTCCATGGCCGTGGGGCCACGCGGCTCGAAGGCTTGCGAGCCGCGCGCGTAGCGCACGACCTTGGGCTCAACAGCCTGCTCATTTCCTACCGGAACGACGGCCTGGCGCCGTCTGCCCCGGACGGGCGGTACGGCCTGGGGTCGACGGAATGGCACGACGTCGACGCCGCCATTGAGTATGCACTCGCACACGGCGCCCACGAAGTGGTCCTGTTCGGGTGGTCGATGGGCGGGGCGATCTGCCTGCAGACGGCCGATCTCTCGCATCACCGCCATGTGATCAGGGCCATGGTCCTGGACGCACCCGTGATCAACTGGGTCAACGTCCTGGCGCACCACGCGCAGATCAACAGGATCCCCTACGCCGTGGGCCGTTACGGGCAGCTCATGTTGGGGCACCCGTTGGGCAGGCGCCTGACCGGCCTGGCCGCGCCCGTCGACTTGAAGGCGATGGACTGGGATGCCCGCGCCGTCGAATTGCGGACTCCAACCCTGGTCATCCACAGCGTGGACGATGAGTATGTTCCCTACGAACCCTCGGCCAGCCTCGCCGAAAAGAATCCCGACATGGTCACCTTCGAACCTTTCGAAGGCGCGCGCCACACGAAGGAGTGGAATGTGGATCCGCAGAAATGGGAGCGGTTGGTGCGCTCATGGCTCGCTCCGCACCTCACGCCCCGCGGCGGGCCTGTGTCGGCGTGAGCATGCCGGTGCTACTGCCGGCGTTTGCTAGGGGCTGCCGATCGGCGCGGTCCGAGCGCCGGTCAGCCGGATAAGGTCTGCGGGATCCAGCTCGATGTCCAGGCCCCGGCGTCCACCGGACACGAGGACCGTGCCGAAGGCCAACGCCGATTCGTCGAGCACAGTTGGCGACGGCTGGCGCTGGCCCAGCGGGGAAATCCCGCCCAGGACATAGCCCGTGCGCCGCTCGGCCATCTTGGGGTCGGCCATGGTGGCCTTCTTCGATCCGAGAGCTGCCGCGATTGCCTTGAGATCCAGCGTGCCGCTGACCGGAACTATGCCTACCGCCAGCTTGCCGTCAATGTCCACCATCAAAGTCTTGAAGACCCGCTCGGGATCGATACCGAGGACCTCGGCCGCTTCAAGCCCGTAGCTGGGCGCCGAAGGATCGTGCGCATAGGGGTGCAGCGTGAAAGGAACGCCGGCCGCAGCCAGTACGGCTGTGGCCGGCGTTCCCTGTGAAGCCTGTTTCTTGGCCATTCCCGGTATCCCGGATCAGGACAACAAGCGGTCCGCCGCGGCGACCTTGCGCTTGATCCGCCCCAGCATGGCCGTCATGCCACGCATGCGCAGGGGAGTGATTGCCCGGGTGAGGCCCAGCAGTTCCGGCATGTCATCCGGTACAGCCAGGATCTCCGCGGCAGTCAGCCCATCCAGTCCTTCGTGCAGAACCCCCGCGAAGCCGCGCGTGGTAGGTGCCTCCGGCGGTGCCTTGAAGAACAAACGGTAAGCGACGCCGTCGGGGTTCTTTTCCTGTTCAATGGTCAGGAACAGCGGCGATTGGCACTCCACCACTTGTTCCAGCAGCTCAGGGTGGTCCAGCAGCCGTTCCGGCAAAGCCGGGAGCCCACGCGAGAACTCAAGCAACAGCTGAAGGCGATCGGGCTCGGTCAGTGCCTGGAAGTCATCGACAATTTCCGCCAATGCGGCGGGCAAAGTATAAGTACTCATCACTTCCAGCTTACGCAAGTCCGGGCCGGTCTGGCTCCTGTTGCTTGAATATGGCCTAGCCAATGTGGCAGGCCCATCGGGCAGGGCACGGAGATTCCGGACTACTTTCCGGCGAGTGCGGGGACGGAGCCCCGCTCAGCGCCCTTGGCGATCGGGACGCGCACCGCGTTGCCCCACTCCGTCCAGGAACCGTCGTAGTTGCGGACCGTTTCGAAACCAAGCAGGTACTTCAGGGCGAACCAGGTGTGGCTGGAACGCTCGCCGATACGGCAGTAGGCCACGACGTCGTCGCCTTCCGTGAGGCCCGCTTCCCCGAGATAGAGGTCCTCAAGTTCGGTCCGGTTACGGTACGTGCCGTCTTCGGCAGCGGCGCGTGCCCACGGGATGGACGCCGCGGTGGGGATGTGCCCCCCGCGCAGGGCGCCCTCTTCGGGGTAGGCAGGCATGTGGGTGCGCTGGCCGGTGTATTCCTCAGGGGAGCGGACGTCGATCAGCGGCTTGCCGAAGTGGGCCAGCACGTCATCCTTGAAGGCACGGATCGGGGCGTCGTTCCGGTCGATCACGGGGTACTCGCCCGGGGCGGGCTGGGGGACGTCGGTGGTGATGTCGCGGCCCTCGGCGATCCACTTGTCACGGCCGCCGTCCAGGAGCCGGACGTCCTCGTGGCCGAAAAGCGTGAAAACCCAGAGGGCGTAAGCGGCCCACCAGTTGGACTTGTCGCCGTAGATCACCACAGTGGTGTCCCGGGAGATGCCCTTGGCGGCCGCCAGGGCCGCGAAGGCTTCACCATCGACGTAATCCCGGGTGACTTCATCGTTCAGGTCCGTATGCCAGTCGATCTTGACCGCGCCCGGAATGTGGCCGGTCTCGTACAGGAGGACGTCTTCGTCGGATTCGACAACAACCAGCTTGCCGTCGCCAAGCGCGCCGCCTTCAAGGGCTGCGGCAAGCCACTCGGTGGACACCAGGCGTTCGGGGTGGGCGTACGCGGCGAACTTTTCGTTCTGTTCAACGGGGTAGGACATTGGTATGGCCTTTCACTGACACTTTCACTGACACCGGGCGGCACCGGGCGTTAGGACATGCCCGGGCTTTAGTCCCACAGTATCGAGGGCCGGGGACTAAAGCTCCTCCCCGTTCATATGGTGAAATGTGGCCTTCATCACGTGTCCGCCCGGGGCATGGCATTGCCGGTATTCTTGCTGGGGACTTACGACACGAAGAACGGACCGCATTGGTACAGATCGAACAGCTCGCCGCGCGCACGCCGGCGGTCTCAGCGGATGAGATTCTCAAGGGTTTCTACCCTTCTCCACGGTTCGGCGAGGTGTCCTTCAAGAGCTACCGGCCTGATCCGAACCAGCCCAGCCAGGCGGCAGCGGTCAAGTCCCTGGAAGCGTTTGGGGCGACGGTCGGAGCCGGCGACGGAGACGGCCTGTTCAAGCGGCTTTTCAGCAAGAAGGCCAGCACCAGGGCCGGCATCTACCTCGACGGCGGATTCGGCGTCGGAAAGACCCACTTGCTGGCCTCCCTGTGGCACTCGGCTCCGGGTCCGAAAGCCTTCGGGACATTCGTGGAGTACACCAACCTCGTGGGCGCCCTCTCCTTCCGGAAAACCGTGGAGGCTCTGAGCAGCTACAAGCTTGTCTGCATTGACGAATTCGAGCTCGATGATCCGGGCGACACGGTGCTGATGTCCCGCCTCATGCGTGAATTGTCCGACGCCGGTGTGAAGCTCGCTGCCACATCCAACACTCTGCCTGGTTCACTGGGAGACGGCCGCTTTGCCGCCGTCGACTTCCAGCGGGAGATCCAGGTCCTTGCGGACCAGTTCGATGTTGTCAGGATCGACGGGGAAGACTTCAGGCACCGCGGCTTGCCCGCGGCTCCGGCACCCTTGAAGACCGAAGACCTCAAACGGCAGATGCACGCCGAGTTCGACGGCCAGACCGTGGCCGTGGACGACTTCCGCGGCCTGATCGACCACCTCGCCGGTGTCCACCCCAGCCGCTATCGCAAGCTGATCGCAGGCATCGATGCTGTTGTCTGGCGCGACGTCGAAACCATTACCGAGCAGGCCGTCGCCCTACGCTTCGTGGTACTGGCCGACCGCCTGTACGACAAGGACGTCCCGATCCTTGCCAGCGGTGTGCCCTTCGACAAGCTCTTCACTGAGGAAATGATGACTGGCGGGTACATGAAGAAGTACTTCCGCGCCGTGTCCCGTCTGACCGCCCTGGCGCGCGAGGGCCAAAACCACGAGCCGTCCTAGAGATTGGGGCAGGCTGCCCCACGCTCTAGTTCCGGGGTTCCCTTTTTTTCAGGACCCAACGCACCAGGATTCCGGCGGCAAGCGCCCAGAACGCGGCGCCGATCCCGGCGAAGCTGAGGCCCGAGGCCGCGATCAGGAACGTCACGGAGGCTCCCATGCGTTCTTCGGCAATAGCCAGGGCAGAGGCGATGGCGGATGCCAGGGTGCCCAGCAGGGCCAAGCCCGCGACGGCTTCCAGGAGCCCTGGCGGTGCCGCCGCCACGACGGTCACCAACGCGGCGGAGAAGGCTGCCAGCATGAGGTAGGCCAGGCCTGATGTGAAGGCCGCGATCCAGCGCCGGCCCCGGTCCTCACCTGCCTCTTCCCCTGCCGCCAGCGCAGCGCTCAACGCCGCCAAGTTGATCGCATGCCCGCCAAAGGGAGCCCCCAGCGCGGTCCCTGCGCCGGTCACCAGCATCGACTGGCGCCACGGGACGGTGTACCCGAAGGACTTCAGCACGGCCACCCCCGGAATGTTCTGGGAAGCCATGGTGACAATGAACAACGGCAGGGCGATGCCGGCCACTGTGGTGGGAGTGAAAGCAGGGGTGGTCCACTGCAACTCAGGCAACAGTCGGTTCACAGGAATGTCCACGCCGTTGACCACGATGTAGATTCCGATGACTGCGAGTGCCACCAACAATGCGGCAGGGACCGACCAGCGGGGTGCCAGCTTCATCATGACCAGCCAGCAGAGGATCACCGGAGCCACCGAGAGGGGAGCGGTGCCCAAGGCTTTGAACGGGGCAAGGCAGAGGGACAAAAGCACTCCGGCCAGCATCGCCTGGGCGAGGGCCGTGGGAATCTTCGCCATTAGCTTGCCAAGCGCCGGAATGAGCCCGGTCAAGGCAATCAGTACACCAGCGATGAGGAAGGCGCCGACGGCGGCCGGCCACCCGCCGTCGGGCACTCCGGTTCCCGCCAGCAAAGCGGCCCCTGGCGTCGACCACGCAAGGGTGACAGGCAAGCGGGAGCGCCAGGAAAGCCAGAGCACGCCGAGCCCGAAGGCGAGGGTGAGGGCCAGGAGCCCGCTGGCGGCTTGTTCCTGGGTGGCCCCGACCGCCCGGAGGCCTGCGAGCACTACTGCGAAGGAAGAAGTGAAACCGACCAGCGCGGTCACGATTCCAGCAACAAGCGGGCGGGAGAGCTGCCGGGAGGCGGAAGCTGGACGTGGCTGTCCGGTGTCGAGTGATGACGCTGGCATAGTCCATCACGTTACCGGAGCCTTGGTGCGTGTGCCGAGGCGGCAACGGTTAAACGCCAAGGGCACCGGCGGCGCCTCGCGGCGGGACCGGTGCCCCGTTGACGTAACTGTAATCGGGAGCTCTGGCCGGCAGAACCGGCTACGGAGCCTCATTGGCGGAGGGAGCTGTCCAGGCCATAGCCCTTTCAGCGTCACCGTCGAGGTTGTCCACGAACTCGGAAGCGGCTCTCTGAACCGCATCTAGTCGTCGATAAAATCGGCGGTCTATTCGATCCCGTCCTTGATGGCTTCTTCACTGCCACCAACGAGGTCCTGAACTTTGCCCTTCAGATCGTCAAGTAATCCCACGGGCACCTCCCTTCAATCACGGAGCCAGTTCGCTCCTCCGTTCTCGATCCTAACCCGAGACCTTGGAGGTGCCAAGGGAAAATTTGACTGGAATGTCAAACGATCCTTGGAAAAGGTCACAGCTGCTTCTCGGGAGAAAGCTCCTGGTGGCGGGGGCTGTCCGGATTCATCAAGGAGTGCTTGCGACCGTAGCTGAAGTAGATGACCAGTCCGATGACCAGCCACACCACAAAACGCAGCCAGGTTTCCCAATGGAGCTGGAGCATGAGGAAGCCGGATGCGAGCATTCCGAAGGCCGGAACCACCGGCATGAACGGCAGTCGGAAGGTACGGGGCGCATTGGGCTTCTTGTAGCGGAAGATGATGACTGACAAGCACACCACCACAAACGCCGCGAGGATGCCGATATTGGTCAGGTCGGCGACGGCCTTGATGGGGAAGACGCCGGCGAGCAGCGCCGAGGCGATGCCTGCGATCCACGTGACGCGCTGCGGGGTGCCGTGCTTGTCGGTCCCCGCAAACCAGCCCGGGAGCAGGCCGTCACGGCTCATGGAGAACCAGACACGGGTGACGCCGAGCAGGAAGGTCAGCATCACGGTCAGGATGGACAGGACCGCGAATACGGAGATGATGGTGGCGATGACGGGCAATCCGACTCCGGTGAAGGCGGAGGCGAAACCGGCGGTGGGGTTGATGTCCTTGTAGTTCTGCATGCCGGTAAGTACCAGGGTGGCCGCTACGTAGAGGAGCATGGCGATGACAAGCGAGAGGACGATTGCCTTGGGCATGTGCTTCTTGCCGTCCTTGGCTTCCTCCGCGGCTGTACTCATGGCGTCATAGCCGAACACTGCGAAGAAGACCGTTGCGGAGCCGGCCAGGACCGGCCCGAAGCCGCTGGGCATGAACGGGTTGTAGTTGTTGGTGTTGATGTAGAAGATGCCCAGACCGATGATGAACAGAATGAGCACCACTTTGATGGCCACCGCCACGAGTTCGAAGCGGCCAAACGCCTTGGTTCCGCGGCTCAGGATCCAGGTGACCAGCAGGCAGACCAGGATGGCCGGAAGATTGATGACCCCGCCCTTCCCCTCGTCCACGGTGGAGGTCATCCAGGTGGGCATGTGGATGCCTATTCCGGCGAGGAATGCGTCAAAGTAGCCCGAGATGCCGATCGCGACGACGGCAACGATTGCGATGTACTCCAGCAGCAGGTCCCAGCCGATGAACCATCCGATGACCTCGCCAAGGGCGACGTAGCCATAGGTGTAGGCGGATCCGGCGCGGGGGATCATGCCCGCGAATTCGGCGTAGGAGAGTGCCGCGGCCGCAGAGGCAAGGCCCGCAACCAGGAACGAGATCAGCACGGCCGGGCCGACACCCGGGGTATCCGCGCTTCCGTGCGCCACGAGCCCGGCCAAGGAGAAGATCCCGACGCCGATGATGCCGCCGACGCCGATGGCCGTCAGTTGCCAGAGGCCCAGGCTTTTGAAGAGCCCGCTGTGCTTGCTTTCCTCCTCGATGTCGTCAATGGGTTTCTTCCTCATGATCGAGCGGACGAGAGTTTGTTGATTCACCATGTGCTCCTGCGTGTGGGCGTGGACGAATTAGGCCTGAAGAAAAGTATGCGAGCTGAATCACATTGGATAAAGTGATTTTTGCTGAGTGGTATTGATCAGTTCTGCTGATCTTTCGGGTGGGCGACACAGGTAGGCGGGGCGTAGTGGGTGGCTGCGGGCACAAAAAAAGCAGCTCCGGCGGAGCTGCTTGAACGGTGTCACTGCATTTGACCAAGTGCAATTGCGATGGAGGAAATGGAGCGGACGACGAGATTCGAACTCGCGACATCCACCTTGGCAAGGTGGTGCTCTACCAGCTGAGCTACGTCCGCACATGATGGTCGTCCGGCCGGGGCCGGACGTTCATCAACAAGCAAGTTGCCTTGCCTTGGTGGGCGATACTGGGATCGAACCAGTGACCTCTTCCGTGTCAGGGAAGCGCGCTACCGCTGCGCCAATCGCCCGGATCGGCATAAGCCGCCCGGCCCGTTTCCGGGACCTTAAAATACGAGAGCGGACGACGAGATTCGAACTCGCGACATCCACCTTGGCAAGGTGGTGCTCTACCAGCTGAGCTACGTCCGCACATGATGGTCATCCGGCCGGGGCCGGACGTTCATCAACAAGCAAGTTGCCTTGCCTTGGTGGGCGATACTGGGATCGAACCAGTGACCTCTTCCGTGTCAGGGAAGCGCGCTACCGCTGCGCCAATCGCCCAAATGCAATCCGGCCTGGACCGGAAACCAAGGTTTTCACCGAGGTGGGTACGGGATTCGAACCCGTGTATACGGCTTTGCAGGCCGCTGCCTCGCCTCTCGGCCAACCCACCGTGTAAGCACGATTCCTGGGGCTCCAAGAAGTCAATGCCGTGACAGTGTCCTGCGAGCGGACGACGAGATTCGAACTCGCGACATCCACCTTGGCAAGGTGGTGCTCTACCAGCTGAGCTACGTCCGCATAGTCTTCTTCGGCGGCCTGCCCGCAGGGGGCATTCCGTCGCTTTCCGACGAGTAAAAACTCTATAGGAGGTTCCGGGAAACTCCAAATCGATCTGCCGGAATCGTGAGCAATGGGCGTAAGTTCCTTGAATTGGCGCGGAATTTGCGAGTTACACGCTTGTGATTCGTGGGCATTTTCCTGGTTGTTGCCTAGCCGGCCGGCCCGATACTTTCCGGATTTTTGAATTCCGGCCGGGGTCGGTTAGTCTTCTTGTGCACGGGCGATTGGCGCAGTGGTAGCGCGCTTCGTTCACACCGAAGAGGTCACTGGTTCGAACCCAGTATCGCCCACCAAGAAGAGGTCCTGTGCGAAACATGGTTCATGTTTCGCACAGGACCTCTTCTCGTTGCTCGTGGATCCGTCGCCCAATCACGCAAGGGGTGACGCCCGGACCACCCGGTTCCTTCCGAGTGACTTTGCTTCGTAGAGGGCCGCATCGGCGGCCGCAATCATCGCGGTGAGGTCGACGGCGTCGAACTCAGTTGACGTGACCCCGTAACTCACCGTTGGGACGTGGATGTCGTCGAGGCTCTTGGCTGCCGCCAAAGAGCGATTGATGTCGGCCGCGATGCTTTCAGCCCTTTCCTGGCTGGCTCCCGGCAAAAGCAGGATGAACTCTTCGCCCCCGTAGCGTCCGACCAGGTCCGTGGATCGTACCGACTCGGTGCACGCAGCCGCGAACGCCTGCAATGCGGTGTCCCCGGCGGCATGACCGTACTCGTCATTGATCGCCTTGAAGTGGTCCAGATCGGCCAGGATCAATGAGGCGACCGAGTTTGTGGTGTTCAGGCGCTCGAGCTCCTTGGTGGCCAGCTCCATGAACGTGCCACGGTTGAGGAGCCCGGTCAGGTTGTCGCGGGCAGCGCGTTCGCTGAGCCGGTTGATCAGCTGATCGTTGCTGAGGGCGGTCATGCTGAACGAGACGGCAACCAGGAGTATCAGCGTGACCAGGCTGGCCATGGACGGGCCAAAATACAGGCGGAAGTTCGGTCCGCTTGGACCTTCGACGAGATACACGGACAGGCGGCAGAAATAGTAGGCCGCCAGGAATCCCGCGGCCAAGGCCATCGACTTGTGCACATGGGAGTAGCTGGAATCAAGTAGCCACAGATCGCGGGACGCCAACGCGATTCCCACAGTCATGAATCCCAGATAGACCAGGCCCCCGGACCACGTGTTGTGACCGGGGCTTTCCAAAACGGAGGCGATGGCCGTGACGCCACAGGCCGCGGCAAATTGCCACCGAGGCGGCGGTAACATCCTGAGGGACCGGGCGCCGGTCCACACGCTGAACGCTCCGCCCACCAGGAGGACGTTTCCCGAGGGATTCGCCCAGACTTGATACGGCGTCCCGTTGAGAAGGAACGCAAGGTTGCCTGCGAGGAAGAAGAGGAGTGCGATGCACCACCACCCGTTGTAGGACGACCGCGTGCGCCTGAAGGATGCGTAGAACAAGAGGAGCAGGGTCAGGGCGACCACGCCTAGGGCGACTCGCAGTGTTGTTATATCGAGGACCAAGATGCGCTCCAGTAGCCGAGGACGTGACCAATTATGGCACCGTGAGTCAAGGAACCTTGCGCGCCATGCGTGGGGCCTTGTGAATTACGGGATAAGGGAAGTCCCGTCGACGGCCACCAAGGCTCCGCGTTTTCTTGTCGGCGGTGTGTGAAAGAGTTTTCTTATGACAGATCCACTGCTTGCCCATGCCACCGAATACGGCCGGATGTATGCCCGGTCCACGTCCGAGACCTTCTCGGTCCCTTCCATCACCACGGTGATCGGCCAGCAGGCCCATTCCCTGGACGGCTGGTTCGGCTACATGGGCGCCAGCAGCTTGGCGAAGGACCCGGAACTCCCGCAACATCTTTCCAGTCCTGCCAAGATGCGGCAGGCCGTCAACAAGGCAGCCAAGGCCGCGGAGGTGTACCGGGACGACGCCGCGCGCCGCGGCGACCGCGTGCACAACTACTGCGAGCAAGTGGCCCTCCGCGCCCTCGGACGCCCGCACCGCGTCAAGGAAACGCGTGAAGAGCTCGCTTCGAACGGCGAGGAAGCCTTCGCGGCCCGCTTCGATGAATGGTGGGAGCTGTACCGGGTGGAGCCCATCGCACCCGAGATTACTGTCTGGAACTCAAGCGTTGGTTACGCCGGAACCTTGGACCTCGTCGCCAAAATCAACGGCAGGGTCTGCCTGATCGACTACAAGACCAAGGGCACAACCCGTGACGGAACAGTGAAACCGCTCGACGACAAGGTAGTGATGCAACTGGTTGCGGGCATGAAGGCCGAGGAAAGCCTCGTGGATCCGGTGGCCGGGGAGTGGGAACCGTGGAAATACGGTGAGAACCCGGTCCTGCTTGCGGTGGCTATCGGCGAGACCGAAGTGCGTCCCCAGCGGGCCAATCCGGACGTTCTCAAGCACCACTGGTGGAAGTTCTGCGCCTTGAAGCGGGTGTGGGAGATGTCTGCCGATGTGGCCGCGGCGGGAACGGCGCTGCTCCCGGTAGCTCCGCCGTCGTACCCTGCCGCTGCAGCGCCCGCAGGCTCAACTAAACTGGCCTAGGCCCCTTTTGCCGGGACCGAAGCTTCGCCGATCGTGAGGAAAGACAGCACATGGCCATTTTGAGTATCCGTATCATCGGCGACCCCGTGCTCCGCACGGTTGCTGATCCAGTCACGGAATTCGGGCCTGAGCTCGCCAAACTGGTGGCGGACATGACCGAGACCATGGAGGACGTGGACGGTGCAGGGCTCGCCGCACCGCAGATCGGTGTCAGCCAGAGGGTCTTCACCTACCGGATCGGCGGGGTGGAAGGCCACATCATCAACCCCGTGCTTAAGAACAGCGATGACTTCCAGCCCGACGAGGTAGAGGGCTGCCTCTCCATTCCCGGACTCGCGTTCCCGGTTCGTCGCCGCAGGACCACCCGTGCAACCGGTGTGGACATCAACGGCAACACCGTGTCCGTGGAGGCGGAGGGCATGCTCGCGCGCTGCTTCCAGCACGAGACCGACCACCTGGACGGGATCCTGTTCACGGACCGCCTGGAGGGTGAGGACCGGAAAACCGCTCTCCGCGCCATCCGCGCGGCGCACTACCACTCCGTGACTGAACGGACCACGGCCAAGAGGGCCAACACCGTGGGCTCGAGCTTCGGCAGCTTCGGGGCCGCCGAATGAGGGTGCTCTTCGCCGGCACCCCGGCTGTCGCCGTCCCTTCCCTTGACGCGCTGATCGAAGCCGGATTCGAGATCGTCGCCGTGCTGACCAGGCCGGATGCCCCGACCGGCCGCAAGCGGATCCTGACGCCGTCTCCCGTGGCGGCACGTGCGGCTGAACTCGGCATCGACATCATCCACGCCTCGAAAGTGGACGCCGGGACCACCGAGCGGATCGCTTCGTATGAGCCGGACGTCGCCGCGATCGTCGCCTACGGGGGCCTCGTCCCCAAAGCCGCGCTCGGAGTACCACGCCACGGCTGGATCAACCTCCACTTCTCCCTCCTCCCTGCCTGGCGCGGCGCGGCGCCGGTCCAACGCTCAGTCATCGCCGGTGACGACATCACCGGAGCCGCCACGTTCCTCCTGGAAGAAGGACTCGACACCGGACCGGTCTTCGGGACGTTGACGGAAACCGTGCGCCCCGAAGACACGGCTGGCGACTTGCTGGAGCGGCTCTCGCGCAGCGGGGCGGTCCTGCTCAGCCAGACGCTGTCCGCCGTCGAGTCCGGCAAAGCGGCGCCCCAGCCCCAGCAAGGCGATGTCTCGCTGGCGCCAAAACTGACGCTCGACGACGGCCGCCTCGACTGGATGCAACCGGCCCTCGCCATCAACCGCCGGTCCCGCGGCGTCACGCCCGAACCTGGAGCCTGGACCACGCTCGACGGACAGCGCGTCAAGCTGGAGCCTGTCGGATTGCGCCCGGACATCCGGGACCTTGCGCCCGGCCATGTCCGGGTTGACGGTAAGAACGTCCTGGTCGGGACCGGATCCCATGCAGTGCAGCTCGGGCGGATCCAGCCTGCGGGCAAGAAGATGATGCCGTCGGCCGATTGGGCCCGTGGTTTGGCAACACCAGAAAGCGTGGAATTCGAATGAATGAGTCCGGCCGGCGCGGCCCTAACAACAGCGGGAATCGGGACGGCGGGGGCCACGGCAACCGCGGTCCCCGGGGCGAGAGCATCCGCAACGCCCAAGGCCGCGAACGCAATAGGGGCCCGCAGCGCGGTTTCTCGACCAACGCACCGTCGCAGCGGACCCGGCGCGCGGATCCGGCACGATTGGTGGCGTTCGAAGTCTTGCGCGCAGTCGCTTCGGAAGACGCGTATGCGAACCTCGTGCTGCCCTCACGGATCCGCCACCACCACCTCGACAAGCGCGACGCCGGATTCGCCACCGAGCTGAGCTACGGGGCACTGCGCGGCCAGGGGATGTACGACGCCGTCCTGGCCGAGTGTGTCGACCGGCCACTCGCGCAACTCGATCCGGCAGTCCTTGACGCGCTGCGGCTTGGCGCCCACCAATTGCTCGCCATGCGCGTTCCTGCCCACGCCGCACTCGACCAGACGGTCGGGTTGGCCCGCGCGGTCATCGGAGCCGGCCCGTCGTCGCTCATCAACGCCGTGCTTCGGAAAGTCACCGCCAAGACGCTGCCGGAGTGGCTCGACCACCTGCTGGAGAACGAGACCGACGAAACCAGGATCGCCTCCGTACGCCATGCGCACCCGGAATGGATTGTCAGGGCGCTGCGCCAGTCCCTCGTCATGCATGGACGTCCCGCGAGCGAAATCACCGAACTTCTCGAAGCCGACAATGCGGCGCCGGTGGTGAACCTCGTGGCGCTGCCCGGCATCGGCAATCTTGATGAAGCCCTGGAGAGCGGGGCCACCCCCGGCGAACTCGTCATCGACTCGGCGCTGTCCAGCGGCGGCGACCTCGGGCGCATGTCCTCCATCCGCGAAGGCACCACGCGCGTCCAGGACGTCGGATCCCAACTGGTAGCCCGCGCCGTCGCTGGTGTGGACCTCGGACAGTCCGCCAAGGACGGCGAGAAGTGGCTGGACCTGTGCGCCGGTCCCGGTGGCAAGGCGGCGCTGCTGGCGGCCCTCGCCCACCAGGAAGGTGCGACCCTCCTCGCGAACGAGCCCGCGGAACACCGGGCAAAGCTGGTCAGCCAAGCCCTCTCGGCGGTCCCGGGGGACGCCTGGACCGTACGGGTAGGCGACGGGCGCGACGTCGGCAAGGAACAACCGGAGACTTTCGACCGCGTGCTGGTCGACGTTCCCTGCAGCGGCCTTGGCGCGCTGCGCCGCCGTCCCGAATCACGGTGGCGCCGGACGCCCAAGGACCTTGCCGATCTCGGTCCGTTGCAGCGTGAACTGCTTAACTCGGCCATCGACGCCGTCAAGCCGGGCGGAGTGGTGGCGTACGTGACGTGCTCCCCGCACCCGGCCGAAACCACCGCCGTCGTCAGCGATGTCCTGCGCAAGCGGGACGACCTGGAGCAGATCGACTCCGGCGCGGCCCTGGATGCCGTCAGCCTGAGCGGCAACCTGGGCGCCGGGCACGGGTTGACCGCCCAACTGTGGCCGCACGTGCACCAAACCGATGCGATGTTCCTGGCCCTTATCCGGAAGAAGCCGTAACCTTCGGCGTCTTTCCCCGGCTGAAAGTCCCGCGTGCCTAAGCTGGAGAATTGCCAAACCACCCAGACCGCCACCAACACTGAGGGAACTGCCTTGACTGAGTGCTGTATCAACCCGAGCATCCTGTCCGCGGACTTCGTGAACCTGGAAGCCGAGCTGAAGAGAATCAGCAACGCCGACGCCGTCCACGTCGATGTGATGGACAACCACTTTGTCCCGAACCTGACGCTCGGCCTGCCGGTCGTGGAGCGGATCCAGGCCGTCAGCCCGGTCCCGCTCGACGCCCACCTGATGATCGCCGACGCCGACCGCTGGGCACCGGCCTACGCCGACGCGGGCGTGGCTTCCGTGACCTTCCATGCGGAAGCGGCGATGGCTCCCATCAAGCTCGCGCGTGAGCTCCGTGCCCGCGGTTCGAAGGCGGGCATGGCCCTTCGTCCGGCCACGCCGGTGGAACCGTACCTGGACATGCTCAGCGAACTGGACTTGCTCCTCATCATGACCGTGGAGCCGGGCTTCGGCGGGCAGTCCTTCCTTGACGTGACGCTGCCCAAGATCCGTCGGGCGCGTGCCGCGATCGACGGCTCGGGTATCGGCGTGGCAATCCAGGTGGACGGCGGCGTCACGGAGGAGACAATCGTCCGGGCGGCCGAAGCCGGCGCGAATGTGTTCGTTGCCGGATCCGCCGTCTATGGCCACGAGGATCCGGCTGCCGCGATTGAGCGGCTGCGCGCCGCCGGCCTCGCGGCAATGTGACCGGCACCGCGGCAATGTGACAACAATGACGCAATTGCCTGCATATTGGTCGGGGAATACATCAGCCATTCCTCCAGTTGTGTCAGAATAGCAATACACATACGTGCTCCGGGGTCGGTGTAATTCCGAACCGGCGGTTATAGTCCGCGACCCGCGAGCCATCGCGTTTCCTTCACGGGAATCACGGCGGCGGACGGTTGAACTGGTGGAATTCCGGTACCGACAGTTAAAGTCTGGATGGGAGAAGCACGTACAGTCATGCTTTGGGCGCTCCGTGCGCCCGGCATCGCGCTGTCGTACACCCCCGGAGCCATCGCGGCATTCGAGGGAAGGAACGACATGGACTTTCTGCGATGGCTCTTCGAAGCACAGATTCCCGTAGGCGGATCTGTGCTTGTTCTTCGCGAAGTGCTAGGCAATATTTTCGGGCTCGCCAGCGCCCTGGGCGGCATGCGCCGCAAAGTCTGGGCATGGCCCATCGGGATCGCAGGCAACGTGCTCCTGCTGACCGTCTTTCTTGGCAACGTCTTCGGTGCCGCCTCACCGGCAACCCTCTGGGGCCAGGCCGGACGACAGATCATGTTCATCAGCGTCGCCGCCTACGGCTGGTACCGCTGGCGCCAAGGCCTCCAAGCAGGCACCCACGGCCACGCCATTGTGCCCGGCTGGGCAAGCCCCAAAGTGCGGATCGGAATGCTGGCCGCCATGATTGCCGGAACAGCCGCACTCACCCCCGTCTTTGATTCCATGGGCTCCTACCCGCCCGTGTGGGCTGATGCCTGGACCTTTATGGGTTCACTCTTGGCAACGTATGGGATGGCGCGCGGCTGGACCGAATTCTGGTTGATCTGGGTTGCCGTGGACATTGTCGGAGTTCCGCTGCTTTTCAGCGCGGGCTACTTTGCCAGTGCGTTTATGTATCTCTTTTACGGGTTCTTCACACTCGCCGGATTCTTCGTCTGGTGGCGTGCGGACCGACGGGAAAGCCAGCCGCTCAGGGCAACAGCCGAGCCGGAAACCGCAGGAGCCCTCTCATGAGCGATGCCATTAACCCGAAATTTTCGGAAGCTGAGTCGGCGGCCATGGAGACCGCACTCCACGTGGCCCTCCGGGGACACCGTGGCGCCAATCCCTTGGTGGGAGCAGTAGTGCTCGGGCCCAAGGGAGAGCAACTCATCACGGGCTACCACCGGGGCGCCGGCACCCCCCACGCCGAGGCGGACGCGATCACCAAAGCGCAGGCAAGAGGCCTCGACCTCGCCGGAACCACCATGGTGGTCACCTTGGAGCCCTGCAACCACGTGGGCCGCACGGGACCGTGCACCCAGGCGATCATCGACGCCGGCGTATCGCGAGTGGTTTACGCCGTGGACGACCCCCACGATCCGGCAGCGGGAGGGGCCGCGAGGCTGCGCGCTGCCGGTGTGGACGTGCGTTCCGGGCTGGCCGCCGCCGAGGCCTTGAAGCTGAACCGGGAGTGGTTCAATGCGGTGGAGGCGAGGCGCCCGTTCGTCACTCTTCACATTGCCCAGACCCTGGACAGCAGGATCGCGGCCGCGGACGGGACCAGCCAATGGATCTCCAGTCCGGAATCGTTGGCCGACAACCACGGACTGCGCCGCTTGATCGACGCCATTCTGGTGGGTACCGAAACCGTCCTGGTGGACAACCCGCGGCTGACGGCACGGGAAGAGAACGGCGATGAATCGCCAAGCCAGCCACTCCGGGCCGTCATGGGTCTACGGGAGGTCCCGGCGGACGCCGCCGTGCGGGGGACTGACGGGAAGTTCGTCCATTTACCGACACGCGACCCTTCCGAAGCTTTGGAGTTGCTCTTCGCCGAAGGCGTCCGGCACGTCATGGTGGAAGGCGGCTCCCGCATCCTGAGCGCGTTCCTTGCCGCTGGCCTTGTGGATGAATTGATCGTCTATCTTGCGCCGACCTTGTTGGGCTCCGGTACGCCGGCCCTGACGGATCTGGGCATCTCCACCCTCGCAGACGCCCAGCACTGGAACTGGGACGACGCCGGTGGCGGTGCGGTCCATGCACTGGGCCGCGACCTCCGGCTGCATCTGAGGTCCGGCCCGTCGGATGGAAACAAACCGGCGTGGACGAAGTCGCACACCGAACACCATGAACCATTTCCGGGCAAGGACGCCTCGGACACCACCACAGGAGGACACTGATGTTTACCGGAATCGTTGCTGAACAAGGCACGGTCCTGTCCGTCGAGCACGACGGCGAGGCCAGCGCTACGCTGCGCCTCATGGCCCCCAGCACCACCGAAGGGCTTGGCTTGGGCGGCTCCATCGCGGTCAACGGCGTGTGCCTTACCGCCACGGACATCGACGGCCGGGAGTTCAGCGTTGACGTCATGGGCGAAACCCTCGTCCGCACCACCATCGGCGAACTGGCCGCGGGTGACACCGTGAACCTCGAGCGGTGTGTCCAGGCGGGCGGCCGCCTGGACGGCCACGTCGTGCAGGGCCACGTCGACGGCGTCGGGCAGCTTCTGGAGCGCGAGTCGCTCGGCAATTGGGACCGGCTCCGCTTCGGCGTGCCGGCCCCGCTGGCACGGTACATCGCCGAAAAGGGGTCCATCGCCGTCGACGGCGTTTCACTCACCGTCACTGCCGTCAGCCCGGCCGAAGCAGAGAACCCCTGGTTTGAAGTGGGGCTCATTCCCACCACGCTGGACGAAACCGGACTCGGGGCCAAGGCCACCGGCGGACGCGTCAACCTTGAGGTGGACGTTCTCGCGAAATACACCGAGCGGCTGCTGTCCTTCCGTGCGCCGGCAACTGCAGGCGGTGCTGCCCAGTGAGCGCCGCACACAACGGCAGCACCACGGTGGTGCGCCAAGGGCTGGACCCCGTTGAAAAGGCCGTGCAGGCGATGGCGGCCGGCCGTCCCGTCATTGTCGTGGACAATGAAGACCGCGAAAACGAAGGCGACATCATCTTCGCAGCCGAACACGCGACGCCTGCCCTCATGGGCTGGACCATCCGCTACAGCTCGGGCGTCATTTGCGTCCCCCTCGAAGGGGCACGGGCCGATGCCTTGGCGCTGCCGCCCATGGTCCTGGTCAATGAAGATGCCAAGGGCACGGCCTACACGGTGTCCTGTGATGCCGCTGTGGGCGTAAGCACCGGGATTTCCGCCACGGACAGGGCCCTGACAGCCCGGATTCTGGCTGATTCCAGCAGCACGCCGTCCTCGATCACACGGCCCGGGCATATTTTTCCGCTCCGGGCCGTTAATGGGGGAGTGCGTGAACGTCCGGGGCACACGGAAGCGGCGGTTGATCTCTGCCGGCTTGCGGGGCTCGCCCCGGTGGGCGTGATCGCCGAGTTGGTACATGACGATGGTGAAATGATGCGCCTGGACAGCCTCCGGGAGTTCGCTGCGGAGCATGGATGTCCTCTGATTTCGATCGAGGATCTCGTTGCTTATGTTGTAGCGTCGGAGGCTGGGAACCAGGTTGCAATTCCGGCAGGAAACGAGGAGCAGCGATGACTACAGCGACAACGCACGACGGCGGCACTCCGGCGCGCGCAACGCATCCGGTGAGCGGCGGCCCGATTGTCCAGCTACCCACCGCCTTCGGTGAGTTCGTGGCACAGGCGTGGACCGACCTTGCTACCGGTGCGGAGCACCTGGCCGTGAGTTCCCCGAAGGCGCCGCTCGAAGGCAAGGCCCCGCTGGTGCGCCTGCACTCGGAGTGCCTCACGGGCGACGTTTTCGGTTCGTACCGCTGCGATTGCGGCGAACAGTTGGCCTATGCCCTCGAGCTGATCCGGGAAGAGGGCGGCACCTTGCTCTACCTGCGCGGACAGGAAGGCCGCGGCATCGGTCTCGCAAACAAGATCAAGGCCTACGCACTGCAAGAAGCCGGATTCGACACGGTCGAGGCCAACGAGCAGCTCGGGCTGCCGGTGGATGCACGCTGCTACAAAGCGGCTGCCCAGATCCTTGCCGAAATGGGCCTCCACGAAATCCGCCTCCTGAGCAACAACCCGGACAAGCAGAACCGGCTTGCCGCGGCCGGCGTGAAGGTTGTCGAGATGGTGCCCACCGAGGTTCCGTCCCGTGAAGAAAACCTTCGGTACCTTCAGACCAAGAAGGACCGGATGGACCACCGCCTGACCCTCGGTGACACCGAACCAGCCGGCACCCACGCTTCCGCCGGCACATTTGACCTCGAACAAGACTGAACTTCACCTACAAGCCTGACTGAACGGACTAACACACACCCATGAGCGGACACGGCGCCCCCACCATCGACCTCACCACCCTCAACCCGGCGGAAACCCACCAGCTGAAGCTCGCCATCGTGGCGGCCAGTTGGCATACCCAGATCATGGACGGGCTCCTCGACGGAGCACTGCGTGCCGCGAAGGAAGCCGGCATTGCCGAGCCCACTGTGCTGCGCGTCCCGGGATCCTTTGAGCTTCCCGTCGCGGCTGCACGGCTCGCGCCGCATTTCGACGCGGTCGTCGCCCTCGGCGTCGTCATCCGCGGCGGGACGCCGCACTTTGAGTACGTGTGCCAGGCGGCGACGGCGGGACTCACTGAAGTCAGCGTCCGCACCGGGGTGCCGGTCGGCTTCGGCGTGCTCACGTGCGACACCGAACAGCAGGGCCTGGACCGGGCCGGACTGGAAGGCTCGTCCGAGGACAAGGGGCACGAGGCCGTGACCGCTGCGCTCTCCACGGCACTGACCCTCAAGCAGTACACCTAGCAAATCGACGAAAGGGATGTGGGCATAACCGCGCACGTTGTGCGTTCGCTCACATCCCTTCCGTCATGCAATGACCCGACAGGCGGGCACCGCCCCCGAGCAAGTAGGCTGTAGGGCGTGAAGAATTTCGAGACGCTGTTCGCAGAACTGAGCGAAAAGGCAGCGACCCGTCCGGCAGGCTCCCGCACCGTCGCCGAATTGGACTCCGGAATCCACGGCATCGGCAAGAAGGTCGTGGAGGAAGCCGCCGAAGTCTGGATGGCTGCGGAGTATGAGTCCGATGAAGCCGCGGCCGAGGAAATCTCCCAGTTGCTCTACCACCTGCAGGTCCTGATGCTCGCCAAGGGACTGAGCCTGGAAGACGTTTACAAGCATCTCTAGCCACGTCCGCTTCGTCAGGACCTGGCAAGGTCCCACCGGAGCCCCAGCGTGGCCCCCGCGCTCACTGCATGTTCCCTTTGAGAAAAGTCTCATCTGAGAACAGTGCTGTGGGCACCATGCCTGAAACACTTACCTTCCACCCCCAAGAAAGTCCCAACATGCTGCGAGTAGCCGTCCCCAACAAGGGATCCCTGTCCGAAGCCGCCTCCGCGATGCTGTCCGAGGCGGGATACCGCCAGCGCCGCGATACCCGCGAACTGGTCATGGTCGATCCCGACAACGACATTGAGTTCTTCTTCCTCCGCCCCCGCGACATCGCCGTGTATGTCGGCCAAGGAACGCTCGACGTGGGCATCACCGGTCGAGACCTCCTGCTGGACGCGCAGGTCGAAGCGGAAGAGCTGCTTCCCCTTGGCTTTGCCGCGTCCACCTTCCGCTTCGCCGGCCCCGTCGGCGACTTCTCCGCCGTCGAGCAGCTTGAAGGCAAGCGCCTCGCCACGAGCTACGACGGCCTCCTGCGCGATTACCTCGCCGAGCGGGGCGTCAAAGCCAAGGTGGTCCGCCTCGACGGCGCCGTGGAGTCTTCCGTGCGCCTCGGCGTCGCAGACGCGATCGCCGACGTCGTCGAGACCGGAAACACGCTCAAAGCAGCCGGAATGGAGATCTTCGGCGAGCCCATCCTCAAGTCCGAAGCCGTCCTGATCCGTCGCACCGGCGAAGGTGGTGCCGCAAACGGCACCGTGAAGGAAATCGAGGTCCTGATCCGGCGCCTGCAGGGCGTGCTCGTGGCCCGCCAGTACGTCCTCATGGACTACGACATCCGCAAGGACCTCGTGGAAGAAGCCGCAACCCTCACCCCGGGCCTCGAATCGCCCACGGTGTCGCCGCTGCGCGACTCGGACTGGGTTGCCGTCCGCTCCATGGTTCCGAAAAAGGAAACCAACCGGATCATGGACGAGCTGTACGACCTTGGCGCCCGCGCCATCCTGGTCAGCAGCATCCACGCCTGCCGCATCTGACACGAGACAATCCAGGAGTAGCAATGGCTGTAGCAGTACGGGTCATCCCGTGCCTAGATGTCGACGCCGGCCGGGTGGTGAAGGGCATCAATTTCGAGGGTCTTCGCGACGCCGGAGATCCCGTCGAGCTGGCGCACCGCTATGACAACGCCGGGGCGGACGAGCTCACATTCCTTGATGTCACGGCGTCTTCCGGCAACCGGGAAACTACGTTCGACGTCGTTCGCCGCACTGCCGAGGAAGTCTTCATCCCGCTGACGGTCGGCGGTGGTGTCCGTGGCGTGGCCGAAGTGGACAAGCTCCTGCGTTTCGGCGCGGACAAGGCCTCCATCAACACGGCCGCCGTCGCACGCCCTGATGTCATCGACGAGATCACACGCCACTTCGGCTCACAGGTGCTGGTCCTGTCAGTGGACGCGCGGCGCACGAGGCCCGGCTCCGAGCCCACGGCCTCCGGCTTTGAGGTGACCACCCACGGCGGACGCCAGGGCACCGGAATCGACGCCATTGCGTGGGCCAAGGAAGCCGCGGACCGCGGTGTGGGGGAGATCCTCCTGAATTCCATCGACGCCGACGGCACCAAGGACGGTTTCGACCTCGAACTCATCCGCCTGGTCCGTGCGGCTGTCCACATCCCGATCATAGCTTCCGGCGGCGCTGGAAAGCCGGCGCATTTCCCGCCCGCGGTGGAGGCAGGTGCCGATGCCGTGTTGGCGGCTTCGGTGTTCCACTTTGGTCCGGACGACATGATCGCCCAGGTCAAGGCAGCGATCCGCGAAGCAGGCTTCCTGGTCCGCTAGCGGGTCCCGCCCAACTAGCTCGCAGTTGTTGTCGTTTTGAGCCCTCATAACGACATTAACTGCGAGCTAGTTGGGTTTAACGAGCGGGTTAGAGGCCGACTTCGGCTGACTGGAGCAGGGCGACGGCGTCGGGCTGGCCTTCGAAGGTGACCAGCGCGTGATGCGTGCGGCCGTGGGCGTGCATCAGGAGCTCACCGGGCTCGCCCACGATGGCGACGGATACGGGTGCCCGCTTGGCAACATGGCGCGGACCGGTAGGGCGGACCAACACGATTCCGAGGTCCACGCCGCGGTAGAGAATGGCAGCACGCTTGATCAGTTCATCCCACAGGGCGTCCGAGTATTCCTCGTCCAAGGCCCGCGGAGCCCAGCGGTCTCCGGCCCGGCGGATGTCTTCCGTGTGCACGAAATACTCAATGAGGTTCGAGGACTCGTCGAGGGCCTTGATCTTCAGGGGAGACAACGCGGGTGGCCCCGAGCGGAAGGTATTCACCAGCTCGGCGTAATCTTCCGGCGTTTTGAGCTTCGAGGCCAGTTTGGCAGTGGCTTTATCGGAGGCCCTGGCGAGGCTCTTGATGAGCAAGCCGATACCGACGGCCGCTTTGCGCTCCCGCAAGTACAAGTGCGCCGCGAGGTCCTTCGTCAGCCACCCTTCGCAGAGCGTGGGGGAGTCAGGTCCGGCCGCCAGGAGTGTTTCGGCCAGTACTTCGCGGGAGGGATCGACGAAATGCATCACTTGTGAAACTAGCACGAGACGCGCTCTGTTGCGCAGTGGAACCGCCGCTGAATTTCGGCTCCACTTGAGGCACTAGACTTGATCTGATGTCTGAGCAGTCAACACCCCCAGCCACGCCCGCCGCCGCTTTCGCCGCGGAGCCCGCCGTCGCGCCCGTCAGCCCGCTCCCGCACGAGCTGGCCACCGCGCTGAAGCGCGATTCCGCCGGTCTTGTGGCAGCGATCATCCAGCAGTTCGACACCGACGAAGTGCTCATGCTGGGCTGGATGGACGACGAAGCTTTGCACCGGACGCTGACCACGGGACGCGTGACGTTCTACTCCCGCTCCCGCCAGGAATACTGGCGCAAGGGAGACACCTCCGGGCACGTCCAGTTCGTGAAATCGGTGGCCCTGGACTGCGACGGCGATGCCCTCCTGGTCCGCGTCGACCAAGTGGGTGCGGCCTGCCACACCGGTACACGCACCTGCTTCGATGACCGCAGCCTCGCAGCCGTGACAGGCGAGCGGGACTAGCCCACCACACACCATCCACTGAGGCAAGCACACAAGAAGGCGGAGAACACAAACCATGCAGGACCTTGGAATCATCAGCCCGGGCCTGGAGGAGTTCCGCGAACTCGCCGCACACAGCCGGGTCATCCCGGTCCGGCTCAGGGTATTGGCCGACGCCGAGACTCCCATCGGGCTCTACCGCAAGCTGGCCCAGGGCCAGCCCGGCACCTTCCTCCTGGAGTCGGCAGCCGTCGGCGGAGCATGGTCACGCTATTCCTTCATTGGCTCCCGTTCGCGTGCAACGCTGACCAGCAAGGACGGCCAAGCCCACTGGATCGGCGAACCTCCCGTCGGCGTGCCGGTAGACGGCAGCCCGGTCGACGCCGTCCGTGACACCATTGCAGCCCTGCAGACGGACCGTTTCCCGGACCTTCCGCCCTTCACCTCCGGCCTGGTCGGCTTCCTCGGGTGGGAAACCGTCCGGCATTGGGAAAAGCTGACCAGCCCCCCGGAAGATGACCTCCACCTGCCGGAACTGGCCCTGAACCTTGTCACCGACATGGCTGTCCACGACAACATGGACGGCACCGTCCTGCTGATTGCCAACGCGATCAATTTCGACAACAGTTCCGAACGCGTCGACGAAGCCTGGCACGACGCCGTCGCCCGTGTGAAGCGACTGCTGGACCAGATCAGCACCCCCGTGAAGCAGCCCGTATCGGTGTTGCAGTCCGAAGCCCTCGACTTCGCGTCGAGCGTCCAGGAACGTTGGAACGAGCAGGAATACCTCAACGCGATCGACCGCGGCAAGGAAGCCATCGTAGACGGCGAGGTCTTCCAAGTGGTCATTTCGCGACGCTTTGAAATGGAGTGTGCCGCGGATCCGCTGGATGTCTACCGCGTGCTGCGCAACACCAACCCGAGCCCGTACATGTACCTCTTCAGCCTCGAAGATCCGGACGGCCGCGAGTACACGATTGTCGGTTCCTCTCCCGAGGCCTTGGTGACCGTCACGGGCAATGAGGTCATCACCCACCCCATTGCCGGTTCGCGGCCCCGAGGCAAGACCGTCGAGGCCGACAAGGCGCTGGCCACCGAGTTGCTCGCGGACCAGAAGGAGCGCGCCGAACACCTCATGCTCGTGGACTTGTCCCGGAACGACCTGTCCAAGGTCTGCGTTGCAGGAACCGTGGACGTTACGCAGTTCATGGAGGTGGAACGCTTCAGCCACATCATGCACCTCGTGTCCACGGTGGTCGGAGAGTTGGCGCCCGGGGCGAAGGCATACGACGTGCTCAAGGCGACCTTCCCGGCCGGTACGCTCTCCGGTGCCCCCAAGCCGCGTGCCTTGCGTCTCCTGGACGAACTCGAACCTCACCGGCGCGGCATCTACGGCGGCGTGGTGGGTTACCTGGACTTCGCAGGCGATATGGACATGGCGATCGCCATCCGTTCGGCATTGTTGCGTGAGGGCCGGGCCTACGTCCAGGCGGGCGGCGGGATCGTGGCCGATTCCCACAAGCCTTCCGAAGCGCTCGAGACTGTCAACAAGGCGGCGGCCCCCTTGCGTGCCGTGCACACCGCGGGATCGCTCCACAACATTTCCCCGGACGCAGTTTCCGCGGAGACGGTCGTCGACGGGAACCCCGGCCTGTGAGCGCTGCCCGCCCTCAGCCGGCAACCACCAAGCCTCCCGTGTGGGCACGGAAAGGCAACGTCGTGCTCGGCATGGCAATTCTTGCCCTCGCGGTCTTCGGGACCACCACACAGACCTGGATCAACGTCCGGCTCGATCCCGCTGCCGCGGCGAATGCCGATCTCCACGTCCAGGGGAGCAAAGCGGCAACTGCGGTGACCGCACTCGCGCTCGTGGCGCTTGCCGGGGGACTGGCATCGTCCATCGCGGGCAAGGTTTCACGCTGGATCATTGCAACGATCATCGTGCTTGCCTCGGCAGGCATCCTCATTGCCGCGGTGACCGTCCTGGCGGATCCCCTCGGCGCGGCGCAGGGAACCATTGCGGCGACCACCGGGATTTCGGGTGGGCAGGCAGCTGCGTCGTCCACTGTGTTCCCCGTGCTCGCGGTCGTGGCTGCGGGCCTGCTCGCTTTGTGCGGCGGCCTGCTGCCGCTCGCGGGCCGGCACTGGAAGGCGCGCACCAAGTACGACGTCGCCAGCAGGGCGGCCCTCGCGGGTTCCGGGCCGGTCGACGAGATCGATAGCTGGGACAGCCTCTCGCGCGGAGAAGACCCTACGTAAGACCCGACTGTCCGGACGTCGGACGATGTCCCGGGTGCGGTCAATAAATGGCAGAATGTAAGCAGTATTCATCCTGAGGAGATTTTCACATGAGCAAAACCACAGTGTCCGCGAGCAAGGCCCCTGTGACCGCTGCGAGCCACAGCGACGCCATCGGCCACGGCAACAGCCCGGCCGCGTGGACCTGCGTGATTGTCATGCTGGTAGGGGCCTTGGTGTCCTCCATCGCCTTTGTCATCGCCAGCACCCCCATCTTCATCGCCGGCATCGTCGTGATGGTGGCCGGCCTGATTGCCGGCTGGGCCATGCGCAAGGCCGGTTACGGCGTCGACGGCAGCAAGCTGAAGAACGCCGGCCACTGACTGTGACCGTTCTTGATGACATCATCGTCGGTGTCAGGGAGGACATGGAGGCCCGCCGCCGTCTTGTTTCCCTCGACGAGCTGAAAGAGCGCGCCGCGGCCACCGCGCCTGCGCTGGACGCGTGGGCTGCCTTGGGCGGTCCGGCGGCCAGCCGCGACGAACTGAAGGTCATCGCGGAAATCAAGCGCCGCAGCCCCTCCAAGGGCGATCTGGCGAGCATCGTCGACCCCGCGGCCCTTGCGGTGCAGTACGCCGACGGCGGTGCCTCCGTGATCAGCGTCCTCACCGAGCAGAGGCGCTTCAACGGGTCCCTGGCGGACCTCGACGCGGTGCGTGCCGCCGTCGACATTCCGTTGCTGCGCAAGGACTTCACGGTTGACGAGTACCAGATCTGGGAAGCCCGCGCCCATGGCGCGGACCTCATCCTGCTGATCGTCGCGGCGCTATCGGACGCACAGCTGCGGGAATTCAGCGCGTTGAGCCACGAGCTCGGCATGAACGTCCTGGTGGAAACCCACACGCCCGAGGAAATCGAGCGTGCGGCCGCGGCCCAGGCCCGGATCATCGGCGTGAACGTCCGCAACCTCAAGACGCTCGACGTCGACCGCTCCCTGTTTGCCTCGCTCGCCGGAAGCATTCCGGCGGGAGCGGTGGTCGTGGCCGAGTCCGGCGTCCGGAACGCCGACGACGTCGCGCATTATGCGGGGAACGGTGCCGACGCAATCCTTGTGGGCGAAGCCCTTGTCAGCGACTCCACCCCGCGCGAGCGGATCAGCGAATTCAAGGCGGCCGGAGCTGCCGCCATCGCCGTCAGGACCTGAGACAGGCCTGATTCGCGGCGTGGACCCGGACAGCAGCAGACGCGGCTGGTAGCTGTCCTGTGGCTCCTGGAAATACCCAACTACCAACTGAACAGGACGGTGAGACTGATGGTGGACGCATCAACAGCCAACTCGCAAGAGAACGTGGCCGACGCATTCCTACAAGGTGGAGCCTCGCTCCGCAACGCCGCCGGGCCGTACTTCGGCTCGTACGGTGGACGCTGGATGCCCGAGTCCCTCATCGCCGCCCTGGACGAGGTCGAGGACACGTTCGAGAAGGCCAAAGCCGATCCGGAGTTCCTTGCCCAGCTGAAGGACCTCAACAAGAACTACTCGGGCCGTCCGTCGCTGCTCACGGAAGCCAAGCGTTTCTCCCAGCACGCCGGCGGGGCCCGCATCTTCCTCAAGCGCGAAGACCTGAACCACACCGGATCCCACAAGATCAACAACGTCCTTGGCCAGGCTTTGCTCGCGAAGCGCATGGGCAAGACCCGCGTCATCGCTGAGACCGGCGCCGGCCAGCACGGAGTTGCCAGCGCCACCGCCGCGGCCCTCCTCGGCCTGGAATGCGTCGTCTACATGGGCGCGGAGGACTGCCGCCGCCAGGCACTCAACGTGGCCCGCATGCAGCTCCTCGGCGCTACCGTGGTTCCCGTGACGAACGGATCACAGACGCTCAAGGACGCCATCAACGACGCGCTCCGCGACTGGGTTTCCAACGTGGACAACACCCACTACTTGCTGGGGACCGCTGCCGGTGCGCACCCCTTCCCTGCGATGGTGCGTTTCTTCCACGAGGTCATCGGGGAGGAGGCCCGCGCCCAGATCCTGGAGCAGACCGGCAAACTTCCGGACGCCGTCTGTGCCTGCATCGGTGGCGGTTCCAATGCCATCGGCATCTTCCACAGCTTCCTGGATGACGCTTCGGTGAAGATCTATGGCTTTGAAGCCGGCGGCGACGGCGTCGAAACCGGCCGCCACGCGGCCGCCATCACCCTCGGACGCCCGGGCGTGCTGCACGGTGCCCGGTCCTACCTTATGCAGGACGAAGATGGCCAGACCATCGAGTCCCACTCGATTTCCGCAGGCCTGGACTACCCCAGCGTGGGTCCTGAGCACTCGTACCTCGCGGACATCGGCCGCGTGACGTACGAGCCCATCACGGACACCGAGGCCATGGACGCCTTCCGCTTGCTCTGCCGGACTGAAGGCATCATCCCCGCCATCGAGTCCTCGCACGCCCTGGCCGGTGCCATCAAGGTGGGCAAGCAGCTCACCGAAGGCAAGGACAACCCGGCGGATACGATCATCATCGTGAACCTGTCCGGACGCGGTGACAAGGACGTGGAAACGGCCGCCGAATGGTTCCACATGTTGGATGAAAACGGCAACGTCAAGGGCACCACCCTCTCCACGCGCAAGCCCAAGGGCCCGTCCGAACGCAGCAACCTTGAGATCAGCATTGACGAAGCAAACGGGGGCCAGAACTGATGACTGAGCAGATGAGCAGCAAGTCCGCGGCCGCGATCGACCGCGCGAAGGCTCAAGGCCGGGCCGCGTTGATCGGATACCTGCCGGCAGGCTACCCGGACGTTCAGTCAAGCATCGACGCCGGAATTGCCATGGCCCGCAACGGCGCGGACCTCATTGAAATCGGCATCCCGTATTCGGACCCTGTCATGGACGGCGCCGTCATCCAGGCTGCGACCACAGAGGCAATCGCCAACGGTTTCCGCGTCGCCAGCGTCTTCGACGTCGTAGCGGGCATCACTGCGGCCACCGACGCCGCCGTGTTGGTCATGACCTACTGGAACCCGGTCATGCGCATGGGCGTCGACGAGTTCTCGCGCAGGCTGGCCGAGGCCGGGGGAGCCGGGCTCATCACGCCGGACCTTATTCCGGACGAGGCAGCCGAATGGTTTGAAGCTTCGGACAAGTACGGACTCGACCGGGTCTTCCTCGTCGCCCCGTCGTCCACGCCGGAACGCCTGGCCATGACGGTGGAGGCAAGCCGCGGCTTCGTCTACGCCGTCTCCATCATGGGTGTCACCGGCGCCCGGCAGTCAGTCAGCAGCGCCGCGGAGAAGGTTGTGGCCGATACGCATGCTGCCGGCGCCGAACGGGTTTGCGTCGGACTCGGTGTCTCCACCGCGGACCATGTCCGCGAGATCGCCGCTTACGCCGACGGCGTGATCGTCGGTACCGCGCTGGTTGCGGCAATCCGCGATGGCGGCGTTGACGCCGTCGCGCAACTCACCAAGAACCTCAGCGCCGGCCTCGGCCGCGCAACAGCGCAGGCCTAGAAAAAGGAAAAGCGTAGACAATGCAGAGTCTCCTCCACGTCGCGGCAATGGCTCCCATGAGCATTCCGAGCCCCTCATGGTCCGGATTTGATATTCCGCTGCCGTGGGGGACTCTGCGCATCCATGCGTACGCCCTATGCATTCTTCTGGGCATCATCCTGGGCCTGTGGCTCACCGCCGTGCGCTGGAAGCGCCGCGGCACCCCGGAAGGCAGCCTGTGGGACATCGCCATCTGGGCCATCCCCTTCGGCATCGTGGGCGGCCGGCTCTACCACGTCATCTCCTCACCGGATGCCTACTTCGGCCCCGGCTTCAACGGCACGGGTGACCTCTCCCTGATCCCGCAGATCTGGCGAGGCGGCCTGGGTATCTGGGGTGCCGTGGTTCTCGGCGTTGTCGGTGCCTGGCTCGGTTGCCGCCGCTCCGGCGTCAAGCTCACGGCCTTCCTGGATGCCGCAGCCCCCGGGCTGCTGCTGGCGCAAGCGATCGGACGTTGGGGAAACTGGTTCAACCAGGAACTCTTCGGCGGACCCACCACCTTGCCGTGGGGCCTCCAAATAGATCCCAACAGCCCCAATTTCCCGGCCGGAATGCCCAGCGACACGCTCTTCCACCCGACGTTCCTTTACGAATCCCTCTGGAACATCGTCGGCGTCGTGGTCCTCCTCGTCCTGGACCGCCGCTTCCATTTCCGCCGCGGCAGGCTCTTCTGGCTGTATGCCATCTACTACACGCTTGGCCGCGTCTGGATCGAAGCGTTGCGGATCGACGATGCCGAACAGATCAACCTCTTCGGCATCACCACCCGGCTCAACGTCTGGACGAGCATCTTCGTCTTCGTCGCGGCGCTCATCATCTTCATCGCCCTAAGCCTGCGCGGCAGGCCGGAGCCGGACACAGCATACCTTCCCGGCAGGGAGCCCTCCGCGGTGACAACCGGCGAAGATGAGCCCGCTGCCAACTCAAATGCCGATGAGCCGACTGCTGCCACTGAGACGGACAGCACAATTGTGACCGATGCGAAGGCCCATGATACGGACGGATCTGTCTCAGATACCGGTGCGCATGGTAATCTCCGGAATAACCAAAGCGATCTGGGCCATACTGCTGAGCCTACGGAAACGGCCGAGGAGTCACACGCCGGCGTCACGTCGGATTCCGGCTCCGCGTCCACCGAAACCACCGCCAGCAGCGCCCCCGGATCCGGGCCGGAAGCTGGCAGCACCAAGTAGCCAGCGCTACGGCACAGGGGAACCGGGCTACCGCCCAGAGGCCCCCGGCCACAGCGTCGTGGCACTCTTGGCAGTCGCCCGGCAGCACACAGAGGCTCCGCGGTCAAGCTTGGGTCAGGGGCATGCGTAACTGTTCGTTGCGACTTGCCCGCTGACCTACAATTTCAAGTAACTAGCGCTTTGTTATGCCCGTCACACGGCAGGCAAGGTGGGGCCAACGTTGTCCCTTCCATTCGCACGATCTCGAGGAAGGACGTCTTCAATGACCCATCTTCATAACCCAAGCTGGTCCGAAACAGTCGAACCGCAGGGGGCCATCTCGCCCTTCAAGCGTTTCGCTGCGCTCCCGGAAGCCCAGGGACTCTACAACCCTGAGCAGGAGAAGGACGCTTGCGGCCTGGCCATTATCGCCACCCTGCGTGGTGAACCCGGCTATGACATCGTGGAAGCGGCACTGACTGCCCTGCGCAACCTCGAACACCGCGGCGCCGTGGGCGCCGACGAAGGCACGGGCGACGGCGCCGGGCTCCTCATGCAGGTTCCGGACGAATTCTTCCGGGCCGTCACTGAGTTCGAGCTCCCCGCACCCGGCCAGTACGTGGTGGGCACCGCCTTCCTGCCCGCCGAAACGCGCGAAGCCGAGACCGCAAAGGCCGGCATCGAGGCGCTTGCAGTCGATGAGGGACTGACGGTCCTTGGCTGGCGTGAAGTGCCGGTGGTCGGGGACCTGGTCGGCGCCATGGCCCGTGCCTGCATGCCTTACTTCGCGCAGCCGTTCCTTGCTTCCGCGACGGGCGAAGTGCTGGACCGGAATGAACTCGACTCCCGGGCCTGGCGTATCCGCAAGCGTGCCCAGAACAAGTTCGGCGTCTACTTCCCGTCGCTGTCCTCGCGCACCATCGTGTACAAGGGCATGTTGACCACTGCCCAGCTGGAGCCGTTCTACCCGGATCTCTCGGACAAGCGCTTCAAGACCAAGCTTGCGATCGTGCACTCGCGCTTCTCCACGAACACGTTCCCGTCGTGGCCGCTCGCCCAGCCCTTCCGCACCATCGCCCACAACGGCGAAATCAACACCGTCAAGGGCAACCGGAACTGGATGCGGGCGCGCCAGTCCCAACTCGCGAACCCGCTGCTGGGCGACTCCCCGGAGGAGTTGTACCCCATCTGCACGCCGGGTGCCTCGGACTCCGCGTCCTTCGATGAGGTTGCCGAGCTGCTCTGGCTTTCCGGGCGGCCCATCACGCATTCGATCATGATGATGATCCCGGAGGCGTGGGAAAACCACGCCACGATGGATCCGGCACGCCGCGCCTTCTACGAGTACCACTCCCTGCTCATGGAGCCGTGGGACGGTCCGGCGGCGGTGTCCTTCACCGACGGCAACCTCGTTGGTGCGACCCTTGACCGCAATGGCCTGCGCCCCGGCCGTTACTGGATCACCGAAGACGGCCTGATCGTCTTCGCCTCCGAAGTCGGCGTGATCGAGGTCGAACCGGCCAAGGTGGTCAAGAAGGGCCGTGTTTCGCCGGGGAAGATGTTCCTGGTGGACACCGAAGCCGGTCGCATCATCGACGACGCCGAGGTCAAGGCCGAGGTGGCCGCGGCCAACCCTTGGGCTGAATGGGTCAAGGACAACCTGATCGACCTCAACGAGCTACCCGAGCGCGAGCACGTGCTGCACACGGCTGCGTCCGTGAACATCCGCCAGCGGACGTTCGGCTACACCACCGAGGAGTTGAAGATCCTCCTCGGGCCGATGGCCCGGACCGGGGCCGAACCGCTCGGCGCCATGGGCTCCGACACTCCGGTTGCCGTGCTGTCCAAGCGCCCGCGCTTGCTGTTCGACTACTTCGTGCAGTCTTTCGCCCAGGTCACCAACCCGCCCCTGGACGCGATCCGCGAAGAGCTCGTGACCTCGCTGAAGTGCGCCATCGGTCCCAACGGCAACCTTCTCGACGTCGGGCAGGTCCGCCAGCCGCAGATCTCCCTGCCGTTCCCGGTGATCAACAACGACCAGCTCGCCAAGATCGCCAACATCGAGAACGCCGACGGCGACAAGGTCGCCATGAAGGTCCGCGGACTCTACCGTCCGGAGGGCGGCGAAGCAGCACTGCGGAGCCGCCTCACGGAAATCTGCGAGCAGGTTTCCGGCGCGATCAACCGCGGCGTTCAGTACATCGTGCTGTCCGACCGCGACTCCAACGCGCAGTGGGCCCCGATCCCGTCCCTGCTGCTCGTCAGCGCGGTACACCACCACTTGCTGCGCAGCGCCAACCGCACCAAGACCGCCCTGGTGGTCGAGGCCGGCGACGTCCGCGAAACGCACCACGTGGCGGTGCTCGTAGGCTTCGGCGCTTCCGCCGTGAACCCTTATCTGGCCATGGAATCCGTGGAGCAGCTCATCAGCACCGGCGAAGTGGTTGGCGTGACTCCCGAAGACGGCGTCTACAACCTCATCAAGGGCCTCGGCAAGGGTGTCCTGAAGATCATGTCCAAGATGGGCATTTCCACGGTGGCTTCCTACACCGGTGCCCAAACATTCGAAGCCTTGGGCCTGTCCCAGGACCTCGTGGACGAGTTCTTCTCCGGCACCCACTCCCAGTTGGGTGGCGTCGGCCTGGACGTCATCGCCGCCGAGGTTTCGGCACGCCACCAGATGGCCTATCCGGAAGGCGGCATCGAGCTGCCGCACCGTCCGTTGCTCGGCGGCGGTGAATACCAGTGGCGCCGCGACGGTGAACCGCACCTGTTCAACCCGGAGACTGTCTTCCGCCTCCAGCACGCCACGCGCGAACGCCGCTACGACATCTTCAAGTCCTACACCAAGGGAATCGACGACCAGTCCGAGAACCTCATGACCCTGCGTGGGCTCTTGAAGTTCAAGGACACACTGCGCCCCGCCGTGCCGCTTGGGGAAGTCGAGCCGGTTTCCAGCATCGTGAAGCGCTTCTCCACCGGGGCGATGAGCTACGGCTCCATCTCCAAGGAAGCCCACGAAACCCTCGCAATCGCCATGAACCGGCTGGGCGCCAAGTCCAACACCGGTGAAGGCGGCGAAGACGTGGACCGCCTGCTGGACCCGGAGCGCCGCTCCGCGATCAAGCAGATCGCCTCCGGCCGTTTCGGCGTGACCAGCCTGTACCTGACCAACGCCGAGGACATCCAGATCAAGATGGCCCAGGGCGCCAAGCCCGGTGAAGGCGGCCAGCTGATGGCGCAGAAGGTGTACCCCTGGGTAGCCCGGACCCGCCACTCTACCCCCGGCGTCGGGCTCATCTCCCCGCCCCCGCACCACGACATCTACTCGATCGAAGACCTCGCACAGCTCATCTACGACGCCAAGCGGGCCAACCCCTCGGCGCGCGTGCACGTGAAGCTGGTGTCCGAAGTCGGGATCGGCACGGTGGCGTCCGGCGTCACCAAGGCGAAGGCCGACGTCGTGCTCGTCTCCGGGCACGACGGCGGAACCGGCGCCTCGCCGCTCAACTCGCTCAAGCATGCGGGTGTGCCGTGGGAGCTCGGCCTGGCCGAGACCCAGCAGACGCTCATGCTCAACGGGCTCCGCGACCGCGTGGTGGTCCAGGTGGACGGCCAGCTCAAGACGGGACGCGACGTCGTCATCGCCGCCCTGCTGGGTGCCGAGGAGTACGGTTTCGCGACCGCGCCCCTCGTGGTGTCCGGCTGCATCATGATGCGCGTCTGCCACCTCGACACCTGCCCGGTCGGCGTGGCAACCCAGAACCCCGAGCTCCGCGCCCGCTTCAACGGCAAGCCCGAGTTCGTGGTCAACTTCTTCGAATTCCTTGCCGAGGAAGTCCGCGAGCTGCTTGCCGAACTCGGTTTCCGTAGCCTCGAAGAGGCCATCGGCCACGCCGAAGTCCTGGACACCCGGGAAGCGGTGGACCACTGGAAGGCCGATGGGCTGGACCTCGACCCGATCCTGCACGGCCTCGAGTTCGACGACGACGTTCCCCTGCGGAACCTCACCGGCCAGAACCACGAGCTCGACAAGCACTTCGACCAGCGCCTCATCGGCATGGCCGCCGAGGCTTTGAGCGACCGCACCCCGGTGAAGATCGCGGTCGACGTCATCAACACGGACCGGTCGGTCGGCACCATGCTGGGCCACGTCGTAACCAAGACGTTCGGCGTCGATGTGCTCGCGACGGACACCATCGACATCACGCTGAAGGGCACCGCCGGGCAGTCGCTGGGCGCCTTCCTTCCGGCAGGCATCACCCTGCGCATGTTCGGCGACTCCAACGACTACGTCGGCAAGGGTCTCTCGGGTGGACGCATCATCGTCCGCCCGGACCGCACCAACGTTTTCCAGGCGGAGCGCAACGTCATCGCCGGCAACGTGATCGGCTACGGTGCCACGAGCGGCGAGATGTTCCTGCGCGGCCAGGTGGGCGAACGGTTCCTGGTACGCAACTCGGGCGCGACCGCCGTCGTCGAAGGCATCGGTGACCACGGCTGCGAGTACATGACCGGCGGCCAGACGCTGATCATCGGCCGCACCGGACGCAACTTCGGTGCCGGCATGTCCGGCGGTACAGCCTACGTGCTGGACCTCCAGCCTGCCCGGGTCAACAAGCAGGCGTTGGATTCCGGCGAGCTGCAGTTGCTCGAGCTTGACGACGAGGACCGCACCATCGTCCATAGCCTCCTGGTCAAGCACCTGGAAGAAACCGAATCCGTCCTGGCGGGCCGCTTGCTCGAAAACTTCGATGACACAGCCGCCCGCATCACCAAAGTTCTGCCGCGCGACTACGCCGCAGTCCTGCAAACCCGTCTCGACGCCATTGAAGAGGGCCTTGATCCCGATGGCGAAGAAGTATGGTCTCGAATCCTGGAGGTAACCGGTGGCTGATCCACGCGGATTTCTGAAAGTCCGGCAGCGCGAGACGCAGCCTCGCCGTCCTGTTCCCGTCCGCATCATGGACTGGAAGGAAGTCTACGAAGCCCAGGACAAGGGCGTGCTCAAGAGCCAGGCAGGGCGCTGCATGGACTGCGGCGTTCCGTTCTGCCACCAGGGCTGCCCGCTCGGGAACCTCATTCCGGAGTGGAACGACCTGACCTGGCGCGGCAAAGGCGAGGAAGCTATCGAGCGCCTGCACGCGACGAACAACTTCCCGGAGTTCACCGGCCGCTTGTGTCCCGCGCCGTGCGAAGCATCCTGTGTCCTGGGCATCAACCAGCCCGCCGTGACCATCAAGCAGGTGGAAGTTTCGATCATCGACGACGCCTTCGAAAACGGCTGGGTCCAGCCGCTTCCGCCGGCACGCCTCTCCGGCAAGACGGTCGCCGTCGTCGGCTCCGGCCCCGCGGGGCTTGCCGTCGCACAGCAGCTGACTCGGGTCGGCCACACCGTGGCCGTCTACGAACGCGACGACAAGATCGGGGGACTGCTGCGCTATGGCATCCCCGACTTCAAGATGGAGAAGGAGCAGGTCGACCGCCGCGTCGAGCAGATGAAGGCCGAGGGCACCCGCTTCCGCACGGGTGTGGCAGTCGGAAGCGACGTGACGTGGGAGCAGTTGCGCCGCCGTTACGACTCCGTGGTGATCGCCACCGGTGCCACCGTTCCGCGCGACCTTCCCATCCCCGGCCGCGAACTCGAAGGCATCCACTTCGCGATGGACTACCTGGTGCCCGCCAATCGCGTGGTTGCCGGTGAAACCGTCGAGGGCCAGATCGACGCCAAGGGCAAGCACGTGATCATCCTTGGTGGCGGCGACACCGGCGCCGACTGCCTCGGTACGGCACACCGCCACGGCGCCGCGTCTGTCACGACCCTCGCGATCGGCAAGCAGCCGCCACTCGAGCGCGCCACGCACCAGCCATGGCCGACGTTCCCCACGCTCTTCGAGGTTGCCAGCGCACACGAAGAAGGCGGCGAACGCACCTACCTCGCTTCCACCGTTGAGTTCGTCGGCGAAAACGGCAAGCTCACCGGGGTCAAGGTCGCCGAGACCGAGTTCGTGGACGGCAAGCGCCTCCCGAAGGCCGGCACGGAGCGTGTCATTCCGGCCGACCTGGTCTTCCTGTCGCTCGGCTTCACGGGGGCGGAACCTGCCGGTATCACCGAACAGGTCAGCGCAGAATTCGACGGCCGCGGCAACGTGGCCCGAGATGGGTACTACATGACCAACACCGAGGGTGTTTTCGTGGCAGGCGATGCCGGCCGCGGGCAGTCCTTGATTGTCTGGGCGATCGCCGAAGGCCGCGCCTGCGCTGCCGCCGTCGACAAGTACCTCATGGGCAGCACCATTCTCCCCGCGCCGGTGGCTCCCACCGACCGGGCCATAGCGGTCCTCTAAGGACCGGCGCACGACGCTTTCCCAACTCCAACCGCAGCACACTACTAGGGTAGGTATATGAGACGCGCAAAAATCGTGGCAACGTTCGGACCGGCAATTTCCAGCTTTGACAACACCCTCGCGGTGCTGGAAGCCGGCGTCGACGTCGCCCGCATGAACATGAGCCACGGAGACTACTCGGTACACGACAACACGTACGAGAACGTCCGCAAGGCTTCCGCCCAGCTCCACAAGCCCGTTGCCATCATGGCCGACTTGCAGGGCCCGAAAATCCGCCTGGGTCGATTTGTCGACGGCCCCCACGAACTCGCCGTCGGTGACACTTTCACCATCACCACCGAGGACGTCCCGGGTACCAAGGAAATCTGCTCCACCACGCTCAAGAGCCTGACCGAAGACGTCAACGTCGGCGATGCACTCCTGATCGATGACGGCAAGGTTGCCCTGCGCGCCATCGAGGTTGACGACGTCAAGGTGGTCGCCACGGTGACCGTCGGTGGCTGGGTCTCCAACAACAAGGGCATCAACCTTCCCGGCGTTGCCGTCAATGTCCCCGCACTGAGCGAAAAAGACGAAGACGATCTCCGCTGGGCCATGAAGCGCGGTGTCGACATGGTGGCACTGTCCTTCGTCCGCGATGCGTCCGACATCAAGCGCGTGCACGAAATCATGGACGAAGAAGGCCGCCGCGTGCCGGTGATCGCCAAGATCGAGAAGCCGCAGGCAGTGGAGCAGCTCCACGAGATCATTGACGCGTTCGACGCCATCATGGTTGCCCGTGGCGACCTCGGCGTGGAACTCCCGCTCGAGGAAGTGCCGATCGTCCAGAAGCGCGCCATCGAACTGGCCCGCCGCTGGGCCAAGCCGGTCATCGTGGCCACCCAGGTCCTCGAATCCATGATCGACAACCCGCGTCCGACCCGTGCCGAGGCTTCGGACTGCGCCAACGCAGTGCTCGACGGCGCCGACGCAGTCATGCTTTCCGGCGAGACCAGCGTGGGCAAGTACCCGATCGAGACGGTCAAGACGATGGCCCGCATCATTGAGTCCACCGAAGAGCACGGCCTTGAGCGCGTTCCTCCGCTGGGGACCAAGCCCAAGACCCGCGGTGGCGCCATCACGCGTGCCGCCGTCGAAATCGCCGACCAGCTGGACGCAAAGTACATCTGTACGTTCACCCAGTCCGGCGACTCGGCGCGCCGTCTGTCCCGCCTGCGTCCCGTCAAACCGGTGTTCGCGTTCACCCCCGTGGAGCACGTCTGGAACCAGCTGGCACTGACCTGGGGCATCCAGCCCGTCCTCGTCCCCATGGTGGGCCACACTGACGCCATGACGGCCCAGGTGGACCGCAGCCTCCTCGAGATGAAGATCGTGGAGAACGGCGACCTCGTGGTCATCGCTGCCGGTTCCCCTCCCGGACAGGCCGGTTCCACGAACTCGCTCAAGGTCCACAAAGTGGGCGACCTCGCAGACACGTCCCGTGTGGAAGAGGCCGCAGCACGCAAGGAAAAGGTCGGACCGTGGCCTGAAAAGAAGAAGTCCAAGTCCAAGGCCTGATCTTTTTAGCCGCTGTTGAGGAGGCTCCGCCGTGTGGCGGGGCCTCCTTTGTCTTGTTTTGGGGCGGGGTGGTTCGCGTCTGGAGACGACGAAAGGGCGCCGCTTCCCGTGGAAGCGGCGCCCTTCGCGGGGAGTGCTAGTTGACCTGGTTGATGATGGTCTCGGCGACCTCGCGCATGCTGAGGCGACGGTCCATGGAGGTCTTCTGGATCCACCGGAATGCTTCCGGCTCCGTGAGGCCCATCTTCGTGGTCAGGAGGCTCTTGGCGCGCTCCACAAGCTTGCGCGTGGCGAATTGCTCCTGAAGGTCGGTTACCTCGCTTTCGAGGGCCCTGATCTCCTCATGGCGGGAAAGTGCGATTTCGATGGCCGGGATCAAATCGGCCGGAGTGAAAGGCTTCACGACGTAGGCCATGGCCCCGGCGTCGCGGGCGCGCTCCACGAGTTCCTTCTGGCTGAACGCGGTCAGCAGGACGACGGGGGCAATCCTCGCCTTGACGATCTTCTCCGCGGCAGAAATGCCGTCCATGACAGGCATCTTGACGTCCATGAGGACCAGATCCGGCTTCAGTTCTTCGGCCAGCTGGACGGCCTTCTCACCGTTGTCGGCTTCACCGACAACGTCGTAGCCTTCGCCCTTCAAGATCTCGATGATGTCCAGGCGGATGAGGGTTTCATCTTCTGCGACAACTACTCGGCGTGCCGGCTGGGATGCGGGCTTGGACTCCGTCTGTTCTGACACGGGATCTCCTTCAAGACGTACGGCGGGTTCTCAACCATCTTAGTTGCACCCGGTCCCTGCGTATGATTTATTGCTCGGCCGAGCCGGTTCTGGAATTTAGCCTATCTGCATGTAGAGTAGTTTCGCGCACTGCAACAGGGAGCGTTGAGTTCTGTGAAGAGCCCGACGTCGGTTAGTCTTGTTTCGGTGTTTCCGCGCCCGAGTGGCGGAATTGGCAGACGCGCCGCACTCAAAATGCGGTATCGAAAGGTGTGTGGGTTCGAGTCCCACCTCGGGCACAGTGTTTCCGCAGGTCAGGGGCCAGTTGGCCCACTGACTGTTGACAAATGCCCCAAAAGTGTTGACACGGACGTAGCATTTTTTTGTGGCCAGCATCCGAAAACGCACCAGAAAAGACGGAACATCGTCGTTCATGGTGTGCTGGCGGGATCCGAAGAGCCGCGAGCAACAGGGCATAACGGTGGCCACCGAAACAGAAGCCGAGACCCTCAAGCGCTTGCTTGACGCGAACGGCCAGTCCTTTGAGATCGCGCAATCCGCCCTCCTCTCGAATGCAGCGAGAATTCCCACTGTTGCCGAGGTCGTCCAGGAACACATTGACCTCTTGATCCGACCCTCCAGCGGGACCACCAGGACGTATCAGGTGATGCTGGACCTGCACATTCGGAACATCATTGGCCACATACCGGTGGACAAACTCGACTACCGCCACCTCAATCACTGGGCGAAGTCGATGATGGCGAAGGGCAAGGCCCCCAAGACAATCCACAACGTTCACGGCCTCATCTCTGCGGCAATGAATACGGCAGAAATGCTCCAGTACATCTCCAAGAATCCATGCCGCGGCGTGCAGCTGCCCACGATCGACAGGGCTGAGGACGAAGCCATGTTCCTTACCCACGCCGAGTACAACATGATCCTTGAGGTCATGGGGGTGAGGTACAAGACCTTCACCAACTTCCTTGTCATGACGGGGACCAGGTTCGGGGAGGCCACTGCGCTGAAAGTCGCGGACGTCGATTTGCTCTCCAAACCGCCGACGGTGCGAATCAACAAGGCGTGGAAGCGGGACGGGCAGTCCAAGTACTACATCGGGGCAACCAAGACGGGTGCCGGCAAGCGCACGATTGGAATCAACCCTGCGTTGGTCGATCTGCTGATACCGCTCGTTGCCAGCCGGGCCGGGGATGAGCTGCTGTTTACGACACCCAAAGGGGACCGGATCGTCCACAAGCTGTTTTGGCACCACTACTGGGTTCCTGCGGTGCAGACAGCACAGTCACACGGCCTGAGGAAGTCACCCCGTATTCACGACCTAAGGCATACACATGCTTCCTGGCTGATTCAGGATGGCATTTCACTGTTCACGATCTCCCGCCGCCTTGGCCACGCCTCAACCCGGACAACGGAGCAGGTGTACGGGCACTTGATGCCGGAGGCTCTTCAGGCCGGTGCCGATGCCACGGAGCGCTCAATCAGTGGGTTTGCCCGCTGAGAATCGCTGAGTCCGCCGTTCAGGGCTGTGCGTAGCGGACGGGCGTCAGCCGCCGCTTTGCCCGTGTTCCAATCTGGCGTTCTGGCGTTGAAGGCGTTTCGTGGATCGGAACTTCCCGCAACTTGGCGATTTCGACTATGTGCTCGGACGTGAAGATGATCTTTCCCTTGCCCCAGCACGCGTGCGGGAACTTGCCGTTAGCGGCACCTTCGCGAAGCCATGCTTCGGTACAGTGCATGAGAGCCGCAGCCTCTGCCGGCTCGAAGAACTCCAGATCCATAAGAACTCCAAAAGTGCTCTAGCATTTCGAGTTCATGTGCTGAATCGCCGGCATCTACATGATTTTTGGACGACCGGGTTTTTCGTTCCTAGTCCGTTGAAGCTCTGGTGCCAGCCGGGATGACCCCGCTCAGATACAAGGAGCTTATTGCTTCCAGTTCGCCTCGAACCTTCTCGGGGCACGCGCGAAACCGTCTGGCCGGGACTTGTTCAACAAGTCCCACGGTGGTCATGAGGTTGAGGTGCCTCCTGGTGGACGACAATGACAGACGGAGCTTCGAGCTGAGCTCGGGACAGGTGGCGGAGCCTTCCATGAGGAGGACTCGGAGTATCCGGGCTCGTGTTCTGTTCATCAACAAACTGGACATGGAGACCACAACCCCGGCGTATCGAAGAATGGAAGAAGAAGCCTACTGTAGACGGGTCTACAGCAGTAGAGTACGCCTTTGCGACCGCCCTGAGAAGACTGGATCTCGCCTTGATTCCGTCGGCGCCGGATCTTGATGCAAAACTGAGTCCGCGAGGTCCCGAAACAGGAAAGTTAAGCCATAGGCTGTCCTCAGGGGAGAGGAGGGATGGGCAATGACAGCTGAGCAGATGAATCTCGGAGATAACTCGCCGACACCGCAGGCCGAACTTGCCCGCCGCCTCAATCTGCTGCTCGACGTCGCCGTTGCAGAACGCGGCAAACCGGTCACCTTCCGGGAGGTCCAGGAACAGCTTGCTTCCAAGGGTGTAAAACTGTCGCGTGCACGCTGGTTCTATATGAAGGACGGGACCGGCCGGCTCGTCAGCGATCCGGAACTGCTGACGGCGCTCTGTGAAATCTTCAAGGTGGATCCGTCGTATCTGCTTCCCGAGAGTGACGGCGAGTTGCCGGAACGCATCGACTCTCAGCTCGAGTTCGTAAAGTCTTTGCGTGCCGCTCGAGTCAAGTCCTTCGCTGCGCGGACTCTTGGGGATGTTTCTCCTGAAACGCTGCGACGTATCTCTGAGTACCTCAATAAGGACATCGATCTTCATCCGGCTGGCGAGCAAGCAGCTGTTAGTGCTCCAGAAGATACCGAAGATGGGCATCAAGGAGCTCCTTGATTCGGGCTGCATTCGCTGAGTAGCGGGGGGAGCGCCCATGTCGACGTCCCGGCTCAACATCAACTTTGATCGCGCCCGCTTCTTCAAGTGCCAGGAGATGTTTCGCTACGCTCGGCTCCCCGGCGCTCACGGATAACACGATATCTCCGCGCGTTGCGGGGCCGTGGGCTGTGAGGTATCGGAGGATTTCGTTTCGCGACCTATTGCCAAAGGTCTCCACCGCGGCCTCGACGTCGGGGGACCATGCGTCGTCGTGCGGTTTGGTAAGCCGTGGCATGAAGCCCATTCTTGTCGATCCTGAGCAGAAAAGTAAGAACCGCACTCTTGACGATAATTAAAGTATCTTTGACAATAGTTCATATAGCTTTTCGTGGACGTGATTGGCCTGGATGCAGTCACGCGAAGGACGCCATCAAAAGGCGTCGAAAGTAATGGAACTCTGTCAAAGCCGGTGAAGACCGTGAACGCAGAAGAGCGGGCGATCCACGCCCAGCAAAATGAACCATCATCGCCGGGCGTGGACATTTCCTTGCAAAGGGCGCCGTCGCCCGAGGCGACAGCGGTGCCGGTGGATCAGATCATGGTGGCTGTCGATAGCGTGCGTGGCTACGTCGTATCCCATCTCTCCCGGGTCGGGCGGGCCGGTGATGTCGATGACGTGATGCAGGACGTGCGAATGGCCGTTTGGGACGGCGTGACGCGGGGCAACTACCGTAAGCTCCCGGGCATCCCCTTCGGTGCTTGGGTACAGGGCGTCTGCTCGAACGTGTGTGCCGCCCACATCCGCCGCGAACTAAGCCACGCCACATCACCGCTGCTGATGGATCCTGTAACTGGAGAAGGAACGGCCCTTGTCAGTGGATGGGCCAGGGTGGCCTTTTATGGTGACTGCGGCACAGAGCGGCTAATTGATCAGGAATGGGCGCGGATGGTGCTTGCGCTCGTGCGGGAGAACGTATCGACTGCAAACTGGGATCTGGCGGTAGACAGCCTCGCCGGGCCACGACGCTACGGACCGCCGACGCCTAAGGACCGACGCCGATGGCATGCAGCATCCGTTGTTCGTCAAACGGCCAAGACCATCACGGTGGCTTTGGAGGCTGCGTCCGAAACATACCGGGAAAAGGATGTACCCCGGGTCGCGGCGAACTGCCTGCCAACACCGGTGTTGCGTCGCATTGCGGAGGACGTGGTCACTCCGGGTGTGAGCGGCCCGGAACGGACCAGGGCAATAGCCCGACTTGCCGAAGAGTTCGGCGTTTCCGAAAGGTACATTGCCGTCCAGATAGGCCTTGTCAGACAGCTGTACCGCGCAGCGTGGCGAGTTCTGTGGGGTCAGTTGAAGCCGGCGGACTAAATCATCTGGCGAGTCGAGTCTGTTGCGATCAGTCTGTTGAGGAGGTGCCGCATGTCCCTGTTCCTAAGCCCGGGTTGGAGGTGGCCTCGTGGCCGGCGGCTCTGGGTAACTCTTGCGGCGGTTATCGGCGTCGTGGGTGTTGTCTTTGTCCTACTTTCGCCGTCGCCGTCGCCGTCGCCGTCGCCGACGCTGGCTTCACGGCTGCCCGCGGCTGCGGAGTCCCCACGCGGGCAACAGCCTTCACCTTCCGCCGCGATTAGCGCACAAGCGTCCCCTTCAAGCGATGGAACGGACGTCTCAGGGAAGGAGCGAGACACCGCGAGCTTCCGGGAGCTGGCTGTGGCGGCAGCCCAAGCGATCTACACGTGGGACACTCGCACGTCGTCGTATTCCGATGTGTACAGGCGCCTTCGCGATTTGTGGACGCTCTTGCCGGACGGATCGAATCCGCTGTCTGTGCTCGTGCAGGAGTTCGAGGCAACAGGAGTGACGGCTGGGACCTACATGTCCCTAGCAGGCGTAGAGGCCAGTAGAACGGGTACCGCGGAGTCCGTTGCCTGTGATGCCGAGCTGGCTAAGGTTCGGGAGTATCCAGCGCCCTGGGCCGGACTCCATGTTTGTACCGTGCGGCTAAACGTGGTCGACCAGACAGCACATGGGCGGAACGCCTACGTGGCGCCAATCAGTGTGATGATCAACTGCCCGCCAGCACCGACGGCGCCTGCAGACCGATGCGCGATGGTCGGCTTCTACGCGACTCCGAGCAGGATCGTCTACTGATGCCAGCTCCAGTTGTCTTGATGGGAATTCTGAGACGACGGGTTGTCTTCCGTGCGATTATCGCTGGGGCCTCCGCTCTCGCCATCGCGTGCGGCATGTTCATCTGTGCAGGCGTAGCGTTGCTGGCTGCGGGCTCTACGGGCAATGCTTCCGTGTGCGTGCCAGCTGTAACGGCAGCTGAGACGTTGCCGAATGATGCAACCGGGTTGCGCATCAGCGTCGACGGCCAGCTGCCCACTTGGTTGACGAGCGCCCAGTTGGCCGTGGCCGGGAGCTACGTCTCCGTCGGCCGGGAATTGGGAGTGCCCAAGGAAGGTCTGGTTGTTGCGATCATGATGTCGTTGCAGGAATCCGGTCTGAGGGTCCTGGCAAACACCAACGTGCCTTCCTCGCTTTCATTCCCGCATGAGGGGGTTGGGCACGACCATGATTCCCTTGGCACGGCCCAACAGCGACCGGCGGCTGGCTGGGGAACCATAGCGCAGCTCATGGATCCCATCTACAACGCAAGGGCTTTCTACGGTGGACCGACTGGTCCAAATCTGGGCAGTCCGCGAGGTCTGCTTGATATCGGTGGGTGGCGCTCCATGGATAAAGGGCAGGCCGCCCAAGCGGTTCAGGTCTCGGCTTTTCCGGAGCTGTATGCGCGTTGGGAGCCTGATGCAGAAGCGATAGTCCGTGTGCTTGAAGGCACGTCACCGCCGCCCAAATGCCTGGAAGGGGAGCCGACAGCAGCACTCCCGGCGGGGACAGACGATTTGAGTCAGATCCGCCTCGAAATTCTGCGGTTCACGAGGGAAGGCCTGGGTGGAGCATACGTCTGGGGCGGGACTGCCTTCAAAGCTTGGGACTGTTCGGGTTATGTGCAGTGGATTTACCGCCAGGCCGGCATAGAGCTGCCACGCGTGGAGCAGTGGCGGGTAGGCACCCGAACGAACAATCCGCAGCCGGGTGACCTAGTGGTCCAAAACCCGCAAGGGCCGGACAACTGGGGCCACGTGGGGATCTACGCAGGGGAGGGGATGATGTACAGCGCTCTCAACCCTTCAGTGGGGACTTTGTTACATCCAGTTGATTGGAACCCCGGCGCCGCGTACTTTGACCTGCTGCGTTAACTCGCCTGAGACCCGCTATGACTAAGCGGCCTCGTTCCCTACGCGCGATGGGCCGGTTTCCTGCCCGCCAAGAGCAGCGGTGACACCAGCGGTCTAGATGAAGGGCTGAATGCGGCTTTGCGGGCCGTTCGAACGCACCTGAGCGCCCTCAGCGGCAAGAAAATCCGGAATTTTATATGAGTCAGGTGTGCGGGTGCGCGACCTCCGTCGTACTCGGGGTTTGACTCAGGAGCGGCTCGCTGAGGAGCTCGGGGTGAGTCCACGGTACTTGGCGGGTCTCGAGCGCGGCGAGCGGAATCTCACACTCGATTCTATGGACGTGCTTGCCAATCAACTGGGAGTCGCAGCATTGACGCTCCTGACCTCGGCAGCCGAGCATCCGATGCGCCTGGACGGCTGACCCGGACCTGGCGACGAGCGCCCCAGGCATCATGGCGTACGTTTACGGTTCCCCGTGGTTCAATGGCGCTGACCTTCGCAACGAGCTCCTTCGACTTCTTCGAGTGTGACCTGTTGAAGATGCCTGTTGCCGAGCGTTCTGTGAAAATCGCACCCTAGTTTCAAAGCCAAGCTACAATCCGCAGGGGCAACTCCATCAGCGTCTTTCCGGCTCCGCCGGGGGTGTGACCTTAAGTGACTATGTGGTCAGAGCGGTGCCGGAAACTGACCTCCACGAACAACACATGCTCCAGTGCGGCACTCAGAGCCACCAGTTCGTGAAAGTCGGCGCAATTCCGGCAGACTTGTGGCAGGTGAACGATCCCCGGCAATAGTCGACTTTGGGCGCGAACGCCACGACTGAATCAGGGGAGACATGGACGTCCGGACGAACAGCGAGTACTTGGAGTTCCTGGCGAAGCGCCTCGACGAGTTCTCGAGGACGTTCGAGGAGTTCATGATGCACCATGTCGAGAATTCCGGCTTCGGGGCTATGGCCGTGGGGATCGCTCCAGCTGTCCTGCCGAAGGACAGCGCTGACAAGGCACGCGTCCGAGTTCTCACAGATGAGCTGAACCGCCTCGCCGGCGCGCTCATGGATCTCAGCAGCGTCACTAACGTCCGACTCGCAGTCCAGGGAGTCGGGGTGCTCGACCCCTTCGTGAACTGGCAGCGGATGCTCGAACCGAAGCCTCTGCTCGACGCTCCTGTCCTCCGAGGCCTCTGCCTCCAAGCCGCAGGTCGACTGGAGGGTCTCAATGCGAAGGCCGAGGCGCTCTCGTCGCCGACGATCGAGCCCTTGCTCTTACACCCTCTGGTGTGGGCTGCGGCCCAACGTCTCTGGAACGACGGCCACCTGCGGCAAGCAGTTGCGGCCTCCGCGGAAGCCGTCAGCGGCCAGATGAAGCAGCTCACCGATCGGAACAACGCGAGCGACACTTCTCTGTGGCAGCAGGCGTTCGCTACCGCCGACCCTCAGGAGGGTAAGGCCCGCTTGCGCTGGCCCGGCGACTCGGATGACCAGGACGTCAAGACCATGCAGGCCGGACTGCTGAGCTTCGCCCCGGGGGTGAACATGGTGATCCGGAACCCGGCGACGCACGTCGCAGAGGACTTCACCGAGCAAGACGGCCTCGAACAACTAGCGACGCTGAGCGTTCTCGCCAAGTTCGTCGATCGGTGTGTGGTTGTGTCAGTCGATGGCGCGACCGCTCCTGAGGCCGAGCAGGTGTCACCACAGCCTGCAGTCGAACCCAGCCAGGTTATGACCAGGAAAAACGGCTAGATCGGCATGGCTGCAAAAGACGACCTCTCCACGACTGCGCGCGAGCTGCTGAAGAAGGTGAAGCGGCGCTATATGGAGTCGCGGGACTTCAACGGGCTGCAGGTCAGCACCACCCGAAACTCCGGCGACGAGATCGAGACAGCGATAGAACTCGTACTTGCCGGCCTGATCGAAGTCGTGGGCCCGAGCGACTACATGAACATCCACATCCGTCCCTGGCCTTCGCGAAGGACCGTCGCCGAGCAGATCGAAGAGCTTCGTGGGCTCTCCGACGACGACTACGGGGTCTGCCTCTACCCCAAGGCGAGGGCGCTGAAGCGGTTGAAGCTGTCCAAGAAATTCGAAGATGCCCCGTTCGCCAGGGCTATGGCGCGTGGCCGGTCCACACTGGAGCTCGCTTTCTTCAGCACGGACGTGCTTGAGGGCTACCGCAACGACGCCCGCTTCAGGTTCGGCATGAGCGACTTCGGCATCAACTTCTGGCTGTCCGACGAGGCATACGACAACAAGGACCAACCGAAGAAGGACAAAGTCGGGCTTATGCACCTCGGCTTCGCCTACGACATGCGCCAATACGACCCAGAGGTCCCGGATGCCCCAATCGTCCGACGCGTCGCGGCCTTCTACGGCGACTTGGACGACTTGACACCTGAGCACCAGCAGCGCTGGGCGAGCTTCCAGGTTGACGTGGAAGGGATCGACCCTCATCCCGTCTGGTACGGCTCACAGATGGGCCACTGGCCAGAAGGCATGGGACCCTTCGCCCGGCTCGCCCAGGAACTCAAAGCCATCAGCGACCTGTTCGAGAACGTGTGGGGCGCGCGTATCTTCCGTTCGCACGAGCTGCCTGAGGACTTCGGGTGGATCCTCCGTGCCGACCAGCGGGAGTGGGACCATTTCATTCACTCGTTCGACAAGCTCCTGTCGGACAACATCGACGGCGCGGCACTCGACACGGCCAAGGTTCCGCATGTGAACGAGAGAGGGGACCGTCTGGGCACCCTTGGTCGGCTTGAGCTGTTCATGACGATGAACCATGTGAATGCGGATGCTGTGAAGTGGGCGCTGAAACCCCTACGCGCGATCCGTGCGGCGCGGCAGAAGCCCGCCCACGCCCTGCGCACCAACGTGACGGACCAAACCTTCATCCGCAAGCAGCGGGACCTTCTGCACGACGTCGATGAAGTCCTGATCAACATTCGCCAGTGGCTATCGAGCCACCCGCAGAACCGAGACTGGAAAGAGCCCTGGCCTGATGCCAAGGACTACCCGCTCTGAGACAAGAGCCGCTCTAGGTACTCTGAACAACATGACCTCACAGCTTTCCCGACGGATTGATCCGCGCATCAGCCTTGCCGTGTCCATGCATGATCAAGCAGGCGTGTACGCCCTGCTCGTTGGGTCAGGGACATCGACCGGCGCGGGCATACCAACTGGCTGGGGTGTCATCAGAGACCTTGTGGCCAAGGCTGCGGCCGCTACTGACGATGGACTTCCCATAAACCCCACGGATGCCGATATCGACATGTGGTGGAGCAAGCACGGCGATGATGGCGAACTCGGCTACTCGAACCTGATGGAGAACCTTGGTTTGACGCCCGCCGCGCGAAGCGCATTATTGAGTGGGTATTTTGAACCATCCGAGGAAGAGCGGGCTGATGGCATCAAGGTGCCGGGGAAGGCTCATCAGGCCATCGCGGAATTGGTCAGAAGGGGATCCGTCCGGGTAATCGTGACAACGAACTTCGACGGGCTGCTCGAACAGGCATTGGACGCGGCCAGCGTTGCTCATCAAGTCCTTGCCACCGATGCGGCAGTTGAGGCACGAAGGCCCTTGGTGCATGCTGGGTGCACCGTGGTGAAAATCCATGGCGACTATCGTTCGCTTAACCAGAAGAACACTTTGGGGGAGCTGAACCAGTACAGCCCAGTGATGCGCGAACTCCTGGAGGAGATATTCGACGACTTTGGTCTGGTCATTAACGGATGGTCAGCTGACTGGGATCACGCTTTGGTCGAGGCGTTGCAGGGCCGGCGGTCACGGAGATATCCACTTTATTGGTCAACTTTGGGGCCCCTTGGAAGTGCTGCCTCGGCTCTAAAGGACCAGCATGGTGCCGGAGTCATCGGAGGCGTCACCGCTGATGAGTTCTTACCGGACTTGCTGCATCGTCTTGAGTCCCTGGACTCTTTGTCCTCACCGCCGTTGACTGAGGAAATGGCAACCACCCGGCTTAAGAAGCTCCTCCCTTACCGGGAGTCATTCATCGAGATCCGCGACATCCTGGGCGAAGAGATCGACAGAATCCAGCAGGCGACCCAGGGTCACGGCTGTCTCTTCCCGGACGGCAACCAAGAAGCCAGGGTGCTGGCCTACGAGCAATCATGCCTGGAACTACGCGAGGCAAGTCGGGTCCTGATCCGCTTGGTGGCGACGGCGGTGTTGTTGGATCGGGACCGGGTCCACACTGACCTTTGGGTATGGACCATCCAACGGCTGCTAAAAGCGCGGACCCAGGAAGCAACTACCTATCATGCAAGCTGGGTAAAGCTCTCCCAGTACCCAGCCCTCCTGGTGCTTAGGGCGATAGCCATGATCGCCGTATCCCATGACAGGGAGGACGTATTCATTCGTGCGGCTACAGAGCCGACATGGCGGCACCCAAGCGTTGGGCAGGATATCCAGGCTCTTTTGGCGTTGCAGGATGAATACGTGATTGATCACGAGTTTGCAAAAGCACTGCCGCGGTGGGGCGGGACAGCCTGGCTGTACCCTGCAAGTGAACTCGTCTCTGCTGACTTGGATATCCTGCTGACAGACCTCATTGCTGATTCGTCTGAAGTCGAAACCGCTACTCGTCGCGCAGAGTACAGGATGGCCATGGCGCTTCAGTTCCTCATACCTGGAAACCCCAGACGGCCTTGCGGCGGCCGATACGCGGGAGAGAGGGCTTGGAATCACTCCACAAAGACCAACATCTGGGAGGAAGACTTCCGCCAGTACGGAGACCGCCAAGCATGGGGATGGACAGCAGCCCCCGGGGGTGAAGCAGACACATTTGATGCAGGCCTAACGCAGCTCTCTGAAGCCCTCAAACAGTTCGATCGCTGGGTATGAACATAATCTGCGCGAAAAACCGCCCAGTACCAAGTGGGGTTTGGGTTCGGTGTTGTGTGCGGCGAGGTACTCGTCGATCTTGGTGATCAGATCCGGTACGAACGCGCCGCGGCAGGTCGCGGTTGGTGCCGTCGGGTGGCCAGCAAGAGCATGCCACCGTCTCGCACTCGACAGGGCGTTCCCGGCTGGAGCACTGATCATTCCTGAGGAGCAGGGTGTATTGCCCCAAGAAACGTATTTCCATCGGAGGTGGGCGAAAGCATCCACTCCGTTAGAAGGTCGACGAATCGGGTCAGGTGGTTCACGACACGGGCGGCAACTGTGTCGGGGTGCTGCCCTGTGTAGGCGCACACGGCATCGTCGACTGTGCTCCCTAAACCAAGGCTCCCCGCGATGTCCTGAAGCCCGAGATGAACCAGCCCGTTCCGGAGCCTCGACTGCCCCAGAACCCACACCGAATCAGGGTCGTCCAGAAACGCTTTCATCCCGGAGGGCAGAGAGGCCTGAGCATCACCACTTCGCATGATTTCAAGGGCTGTGAGGGACTGGAATAGGGCAATGAACCGATGCTTGCGAGTGGCGGCTTCGCACCATTCGCAAAGCGATCGGGACACGCTCAGCGCTGCGGATGAAGAGGCGCTCTGGATAGTTACGAGGGCTGCTGCAAGAGAGGGTTGGAGCTCGCCACCAAATAGGCGCGGAAAGGCGACTGAACTCTTCCCGTCGAACCACTCAAAAGACGGGACGGCTCCGTGCGGGTGAAAGTCAATGCCGGAGTTTTCCAGAAGGGCACCAGCGACGTTGCCGACCCCCGTGCTCAACCGACCAATGGCAGGACCGACGGTTTCGAGGTCACCGACCTGCTCCGGCCCCAGCCCCGTTAAATAGTGTGCACTGACAAGATTCGTGTACGGACTACCGTCAAGGATGACAACCGAAAGGTCGTCGCGGAGAAAATCGAAGAAGCGGCTAGCCGGTTCCTCGGGAAGAACGCGCCGTGGTTGGCCTGGAGAAGCTCGTCGAAATGGGTGACGACCCCGTGGAGATTTCTCTTGTTGTCAGCAAAGAACTTGCCGCTCATTCGGGCAGCCTTCGCAGTACCAGGGTCCCAGTTTGCCTGCAGGTGCCAGCCCAGGGTTTTGCTGAAATGGAGCTGGGCCTCATAGGCAGCCATGGTTCCGTACTGGAGAAGGGCAATCTCTGCGGCAGCCGCGGAAAACGGAAGGCCGGTCAACGAGGTAGCTATGTAATGCATGTCTGCCCTCGCGATGTTGAGGGCGATGACCTCGATTGGGTCAAGTTCGGTTGCAGTCATGCTCCATAGCCCGTCTATGGTCGAGGATCTTGGCTCTGACAGACTCCACTCCTAGTCCGATGTTTCTTGGCTCGCACGGAAAGTTTGTAGGCACGAAAAGCCCGGCCAGTAGTCCTCCACATCCATATTCGCAAGGGCGAAGGCGAAGGCCTCCGATTCGCCGAGGGCAAGGCCAAGTCGGGTGGGATCGGCAAACTCCAGCAGGATCCGAAGTACGAGGACCCAGCGCCCGGAGATACTCGCGATGTGATACTGGGTTACTTCTTCATCATAGAAGTGGTCGAGCAACTGATGGCTCTGATCGTTTCGGATATTTTTCATGGACTTGACCCAGTCCGACATGTCAGGCCCGCAAAGGCCGGGTGCAACTTCTACCACCGGAGATGCCATTTCTAACAAGCGTTGCTGATAGCTTGGCTGGTCGATGTTGTTGAGTGCCTCGCTGAAAAGCTTGGCGGCAAGGGCCTGATCATCGAAGCCGCTTTCCACCAGCTTCTGGACGCCGGCTTCCCGCGCTGCACGGGTTGATCTCTTGACTGCACCAGCACTAATTGGGGCGAAAACCCGGGGATCACCGAGTAAGCGACGGTGCAGACCTTCGAGGGCAGTGGCCAGTGCCTGTGCGTCGATCTGGAGTACCCCGGCTTTAGCAGAGGCTATGTAGGGCAGCGGATCGAGCCGGAATGCCATAGGGAGCCAGCGTGCCAACGTTTGCAGGGTGATCTCGTCTAGTGGCAGAAGCTTTGTTCTCGAAAATTTACCCTCACCTGATGGAGGGGCAGAGCACTCGTGCCAATTTCCGTCGCTTAACTGGATTTCCACGTGGCACGGAGCCATCTCGCACCCTGTCCACAACACCAGAAATTGTGTAGACGCTGCCATGACTCCTTGTCGAACGACGCGTAGCTCAGCTGGTTCCGAAAGGTGGAGTTCAAAACCGGGCTCCTTGTCGAACACCCAAGGTTTCAACTGTCCGCGCAGAGGACCACCGGTAACGTCAGCTGGAGGATCCTGATGCCAGCCAGCATGGCGGGTCGAAAAGTTGTAGGTCCATCTAATGCCATGGACCTCATGGTCTTCCCCCTTGATGTGAGCGTTGAGGACGTAAGAGGGTCCAGTAAACCTCTGAACAAGAGGGCCAAACATATGAGCGAGGAGGTCTGTGTCCATGTGCGCGCGCAGGAGGGTTACGGGGCCTGCGCCATCTAACTCGCCATGGATTGTGCGAGGCGCGAAATCAGCAGTGATTGCTGCAGGGTCGCCGCTGAGGCCAATAAAGTCTGGTTGAATGTCCCAACTTTGAGGAGTGAAGCAGAACCCGTTGAGTTCTAGAGAATAAGTGCCGGACTCTAGCTTCAAGGTCCCTTCGACCCGCGGACCGTTCGCCAGCCAGAATGTACCTGTTACTTCATCGCTCACGCGGCAACGATATCCGAACAGACCTGGGAGCCCCGCCTCTTCGGCTGGGGGAGTCAGGTGCTCTTGCCAGGCACATGAAGATGTGGCCGGTTCAGTAATGAACTTAGCTGACTCTAAATCTCGAGCAGCAGTTTCTCGAAGGACTCGATTCAGTTGTTCATTGTGTCCGCCCGCGGGATCCGATAGTAGATCTAGTGCAATGGCTGTCAGCTCACGAAGGTACTTCGGTGAATTCGCAGCTATGTCGTCATCCAGAAGGTCCAGAGCCAGGAGCGGGCCGATGCTGGCTACTCTGTGGATATGAGACTGGATGCGGGCGACCCGTAACTGCAGCCTGGTGCTGGGCTCTCCCCCTTGCTGGCTCCGGAGTCCGGACTGGCCTGGTTTGTCCTCCTGGTGGGCCGCAATGCGAGTGTCCTGCGGGCCGCCCTGAGGGTTGCATTGCCGTCGCGCTACTGCTGTCCGCAGCCGCACCAGTTCAGCTTCGGCTTCCCCTTAACCGTCTTGCCGGCGTTTGGGCAGATCACCGTCCGGCTACGCACTGATTTTCCTGGACGACGGGCATGCGAAACGTTCCCGAGACCGCGTAATAGTGAAGTCAGGAGTGAGAGCGACTGATTGCTACCCGTGCTAATCGTGTCCATTCGTGGACAGATGCTAGGTCATGTCGTTCCGCCCCGGCCATTCCATGAAGTCGTGAGCTCAAACTGCTCAACCCAACGGAAGACGACGGACGGAGCGCGCCATGTTTTTGGCAGCAGTCGACCCTGGTATTACCCCAAACGCTAATTTTCCCTTTCTTGAATCCCTGAAGCAGATCGGCGGGGGCATCCTCGTCGGTGCATTTGTCGTGATCGCCATTGTGGCCATCATCGGTGCGGCGATGTTGCTGGCCGGCAAGCTGAGTCAGTCATCCCGGCTCGCATCCGGAGGTGGCGTGATTCTGTTGTGGACGGGACCGGTGGCCGCGATTCTTGGCGGTATCAACGGCTACATCCTGTGGTCCCAAACCGCTTTTCCGCTCGGCTTTTAAGGGCCGCCAGCCATGCCTGTCGAGTGCGATCTCAATGGCTGGTGGCCGCCCGGTTGCGGACTCGTCTCGCAAGCGAACGACGGCGCCACCGGTGCAGTCACCTCCCTCTTTGCAAACATCCTCCAGAACGTCGCTTCCTGGCTGTGGGCATTCATCACCGGAGCGTTTAGCGCCTCAGACGTGGATGACTCGCAGTGGCTGGCGGTGGACGGCATTACCAACTGGTGGGTGATCGTCATGATGACCCCGCTCGTCGTCGTCATGATCCTCCAACTGCTGTCGGGACTGATTAGCCAGCAACCGCGAAGAATAGGTAGGGCCCTGTTGGGTGGGGCCCTGGCAGTTCCCCTCGTAGCGGGCGCCGTTTACCTGGTCCGGCAGCTGACCAAGGTCAGCGACTCCGCTTCGGCTGCCCTCCTCGAGTCGATGGGCTCCGACCCTTATCTCGTCTTCATGCGGCTTTTCGGTTTTGAACGCGCGGCGGAAGGATCAGGCAGGGAATGGAACATCGTTTCCTTGTCGCCGGGAACCACCGGGGGAGCGGTGGGTGGTGTGGTCGTCACGGCCATGGCAGTCATCGTTGTGTGGATCCTGGCCTTTATCCTCATGTGTTCCATGATTTTTCGGTCATTTGCGCTGATTGTGCTGGCCGCCGTCGCGCCCGTTGCCTTGATGCTCGTTTCCTGGGATAAAACAAAGACGTGGGCGCGGCGATGGAGTGAAGTCGTCGTTGCGCTGCTGCTCGCCAAACCTCTGGCCGCCACAGTGCTGGCTGTCGCCGTTAAGCTCTTCGCCGATTCAAAGTCGTTCGCTGGATTGGCTGCGGGGACGGTGGGCATGGCCCTCGCATGCGGTGCTCCACTGATGGCTTTGCGTTTGGTGAGTTTCGCAGGCGGCGAGCTGGCTGCTGCGGCCCAAACGGCAGGCGGAGGCCACCTCCTCTCCAGGACAAGCAGCGTCGCTTCCCGTCAGGTGAGCAGGCAGCTTGGTGGGCGGTTCACGCTGGCGGCGATGATGTCACGGTCCGCGATGACCCGGCCGGTACGCTCGTCTCACGCGGAATTTCCCACCAGAGCGCTGCCGGCCACCGTGCCAGCGTCGTCCTCTCAACCATCAGGCGGTGGCTCGGGCCGGATGCTCGACGCCGGTCCTACCGCTTCCGCCCACGGTTCATCCCAGCTACCGGGTCGGTTGAACCGCGGCGGGCATCACCATCGCCCGCCACACCGTGAAGCCGGGCCTTCGGCGAGCGCGGATGCATCCTCCGATCGGTCTCACCTCCGGCAACATCCGGCACCGCCAAACCTAAATAGCGCTGGCCCGGCGCGCCCCTTGCAGGCCCCGCCGATTACTCGTCCGCATCCACCAACCGATCCTCACCCAGGGGGCGACCCGCATGTCCGATGACGCAAGGACGCTAGAAGCCGTCAAATTTCCCCGCCACGAGCGTCGCGGCCTGTTCATGGGCTTGAAGTGGTACCAGCTAGCATTGCTGGCCAGCGGCGTTCTCGTAGCGAGCATTGCTTCTGCCTCCGGTGGCCCGGCATCGCTTTTTAGCTCAGGCCCAATGTGGCTGACTCTCATGCTGTTAGGGCTCCTGCAGTATTCACGGATTCCCTACCCTGTCTGGGCAAGCCACATCGTCCTCTTTTTTTACCGTGCGGCACTAAAGCAAACGCGGTTTCTGGCTAGACCGGAAGCTCCGCCGCTGGCAGGTCGGCTCGCTCTGCCCGGTGGCTTGGGAAAACTGGAGGTCCGGAGGGCACTTCAGGGCGAGGCGTTCGTTGTGGACGCCCACGGCAGAGAAGCTGTGGCCGTCCTTCGGTGCAGCACCAGGTCGTTTGCCCTGTTGGACAGTGACGACAAGGCATGGGCAGTGCAGGCGTGGTCGCGCGTGCAAGCCGGACTGGCGCAGAGGTCGAGTATCGCCCGGATTGCAGTTCAGGATTACACAGTGCCGTACCCGTCAACCGCCTTGCGGGACTTCTATGTGAAAAATGTTCCTCAGCGTGCGGGCAAGGCCTGGGAACCGACGTGGGGGGAGCGTGCGTATGAGGACCTCGTTGCCGCGGCAGAGGCAACCACTAGGCACGACCTCCTAGTCGCTTTGGTCATCGACACAGCTAAGGCACGACGGCGGATCCGCGAGTCAGGCGGCGGCCTCGCCGGACTGGAGCGCATTATCCGGCTCGAAGTTGAAGCAATCACGACGGGGCTGGCAACGCACAACGTGAAGGTGGAGGAGTGGCTGCCGGAGTCAAAACTCCTCGAAGTCGTCCGCGGCGCATTCGATCCGAACACGGTCATCAGGGCTGCCGGTGAAAGTTCAGCACCTGCGCCGACCAACGGCGGGCCAATGGCCGTTGAAGAACACTGGTCCTACCTGCGGACCGACTCAGCATTCCACCAAACATTCTGGATCTCCGAGTGGCCCCGGCAGAAGGTGTTTCCCGGGTTCATACATCCCTTGGTCTACGTGGGCGATTTCCGGCATACGGTGACCCAGGTGATCCGCGCTGTGCCCACGGCCGAAGCACTACGCGACATCCGGTCTGCACAAGAGGCACATGAAACACGACGGCGAATCAACGTCCGCTTCGACAGGCCACTCACCCGCGAACAAAAGGCTGAGGAAGACGAGGTTGCCCAGCGCGAGGAAGAGATCGTGGCCGGCCATGGGGACGTACGGCCTGCCGCATTTGTAACCACCACCGCAGCCTCGCTCGAAGACCTGGCCAGGCATCGGCAGGAACTGGAGTCGGCCGCAGCCGGTGCTTTCGTCGAGCTCAGGCTCCTCGCGGGGCAGCAGTGGGCCGCCTTCGTAGCAGGGGCTCTGCCCCTGGGAAGGGGACTGCGATGAGAGTGAAGTCGGACACCGTGCAATATCTGCCGTCGAGCGAAACTCGGCGTGAGCGGCGGGAACGACGGCGGGAACGCGCCCATGAGAGACAGGCGACTACCGCCTCACGCGGGTCGGCGGACTTTGCAGTGACCAGCTTCGGCAGGCCTGGGATGTCCGGCGACTGGGGGAGTCGGGAACCGAACAACCTCCGCGGACCGCACCGGCTACGGCCGGCACCACATCGCGCGTCCACCATGACGTTCGCTGCGGCCTACCCGTTCATTACAGAATCCGGCCTGGGCCATGAGGGTACGTACATCGGCACCGATGTCTTCGGCTCGGGCGCGTTCTCGTATGACCCCTGGATCCTCTACGACAAGGGCATCATCAGCGGACCATCGATCGTGGTCATTGGCACGGTGGGAACGGGCAAGTCCATGTGTGGGAAATCGTTGGTGACCAGGTCCATCACCCTCGGACGGAAGGCTGCCGTCGCCTCGGACCCTAAAGGCGAGTGGGTCGCCGTCGCCAATGCTGTGGGTGGGAAGGTTATCTCGGTGGGCCCCGGGCGGGCTGCACGGGTCAACCCGCTCGATGCTGGTCCGCGGCCGTCCGCGCTAACGGAGGCGCAGTGGCAGGCTGTCGTGCGGCAGCGTCGGCGTTATCTGTTGGTGGCGCTGGTGTCCCTCATGCGCCAAGGGTCTCCTCTGCGTCCCGTTGAACATACAGCCCTGGACATGGCCCTCATGGAAACGATGGCCCAGAACTCTAACCCCACGTTGCCGATGGTTCTTGATCGACTTCTCAGTCCTTCCAAGGAGATGATCGCCTTGGTGGGCAGCGACGGTGGCACTGCCGTAAGTCACTCGCTCCGGCGCACGGTCTCGGGTGACCTGGAGGGTATGTTCGATGCTCCTTCCACGGTGGCGTTCGATGCGGATGCGCCGATCATGGTCATGGACACTTCTGCACTGATTGGCGCCTCCGAACAGGCTCTCTCGCTGGCCGCGGCCTGTGGCGCCACCTGGCTGGAAGCTGCAATCACAAATCCCGACGGCGGCAAACGGCTTGTGGTCTATGACGAAGGTTGGCGGATGCTCGCCGACCCGTACATGCTCGCCAAGATGAGCGAGCAGTGGCGGCTAGCGCGCACGTACGGGATCGCGAATCTGCTCATCATGCACAAGGTTGCCGACCTGAATGAGATCGGCGACAGCACCAGCGGACACCGTCAAAAGGCCCTTGGTCTCCTGACGGAAGCGGACACCAGGATCATCTATAGGCAAAAGCACGACGCAATGCGCCTGACAAAGGAAGCGCTGGGCCTGACCGAGGCGGAGTGCGAGCACGTCGAGAACCTTCCCAAGGGCGTGGGGCTTTGGAAAGTGGGCAACCGTTCGTTCATCGTGGCGAACAGGGTCACCACCGACGAGCTGGAGGTCTTCGGCACCGACGACCGGATGATCTGAGCTGACAGTGAATACCCGCGGAGGCAGTAACAGCCCACTGGTGACAGCCGGAATCGTATCAATAGCCGGCTACGTTTGCCTTTGCTATTTCGTCCAAGCGTTAACCAGCGTTGTGGTGGGCTGGCGTTGTGGTGCCGTACCGCCGTCGCAACTCAGTCCGGGAGCCGCCGTCGGGCTCTTTGTGGATCGGATCGACTGGATAGTGCGCCCAGCGCACGGCTGCGGTGTCACCACGGCCGACGTTTGGTGGTTCGCGGGCCCGGTCCTTGTCCTGATAGGTGCGCTCTCGGTGGGCTCCCTCTTGGTGTGGCGAAGATGGAAGCAATCGGGAGCCTGGCTGCGCCAGGACATCCTGAACCGCGACGGCATTGCGAGGCGCGCCGAGATTCTTCAAGACTTCGGAAGCAGAGCAGTCAGGAGACGGGGAAAGTTCACCAGACCGGGTCTGACCAAACCCAGAATCCAGGACGTCTCGTGGACTCTGGGCCGATCCCGCGGTGTCACCATTCACGTCTCTACTGAGGAATCAATGGTGATTCAGGGCGCGCCGCGGTCCGGCAAGGGTTTGTACGTGATCATCAATGCCATCCTCGACGCCCCGGGAGCCGTGGTGACAACGTCGACGCGTGCGGACAACCTGGTGGTCACAATGCAAGCGCGGGCTGTCGGCGGCAGGCCGGTAACTGTTTTCGATCCGCAAGGGATGTCCGGGCTGCCCTCCACTCTGCGCTGGTCGCCTGTGCGCGGATGCGAAGATCCGGATATCGCCACGCGGCGCGCCCTCGTCATCACCGCGGACACGGAGATGAAGGGTGAGAACGCAGCCTGGCAGAAGCGCTCGCTGATTGTCCTTCAATGCTTATTACACGCTGCTGCACTCAGCGGAGAAGGCGTGCGTGCTTTCAGGCGTTGGTCCTCGAGCCCTGTGCTGGCCCGCGAGGCCCTCGAAGTCCTGAGCGATCCAAAAGCCGCCCTCGGGTGGCAAGCAGACCTCATGGGGATTCTGGAGGACGATCCAAGGAATACGTCTAACTCGTGGATCGGTGTCTCCGCTGCCGTAGCGCCGCTGTCATCTCCCAAGGTTCTGGCTGCACTTGACCCGCAGGACGCCGCCGAGGAGTTTGATCCGAAGGCCTTCATCCGCGAGCGCGGCACCCTTTACTTAATTGGCACGAGGGCAGGAGCAGCAGCAGCGGGCCCGTATCTTTCCGCGTTGATCGACGACATCGATAACGCGGCCCGTGAGATGGCCTTTGTCGCGCCTGGGGGCAGGCTGGATCCGCCCCTATCGCTTATCCTCGATGAAATCGCCAACCTGGCACCATGGCCAGGTTTGCCCGTGGCCCTTTCCGACGGCGGCGGTATCGGCATTTCCACGCTCGTTGTGCTGCAGTCGCTGTCCCAGGCCCGCACTGGCTGGTCGATAGAGGAAGCCGCCACTATCTGGGATTCGGCCATCATCAAAGTGATTTTCGGTGGAGGATCCGACGAACGGGACCTCCGCTCTCTCGCAGGGCTGCTGGGGGAGCGAAACCTGATCCTGAATACGCGCTCCTGGTCCTCCCAAGGCCGGCAGGACGGTGAGCAGATCCGGGAAAGTCCCGTCATCCGACTCGACGAGATCCGTCGGCTGCCCGTCGGAACAGCGCTCATGCTGGGCCGCCGTACGAGGCCGATCCTCCTTGACCTCCAGGAATGGCACAAGCGCAAGGATGCGGCGGCGTTGGGACGGTCCAAGGCGGAACTCGAACGGGTGTTGGCCGAGGGCCACCGGCTGCGCCAGCAGCCAATCAAGGAGACACACGATGAGCAGCTATGAGGATGGGGACCGATTCGAAATTCCTTCCGTCGGAACGGACGATGAGGACCTGACCGCACAACTCTTTCGTTCGGCATTCCGCCCGCCGGGCGGGCCAAACGGTACTACTCACAGGTGGCGGGACATGGAACCCCACCAAGCCGAAGGCGCATGGCAGGGCCTGGCTTCGTGGGTGAGGTGGTTCGTCGCCACATACAAGCTCACGACGTCGGTAGTTCCCGAGTGCTGGTGGCGGCACTCTGAGATTGTCGCTGAGCTCTACGCACTCCAGCGAGCGGAACTCGCCTCGTATACGCCGGACGATTCAGGCTTCGGGCCGTTGGCCTTCCACGAGAGGCTGCCCCACGCCGTCGAGCGCTTAAGAACCCACTGCCGTTCTGCGGGTTGCGTGGGCCTGCAGGCGCACAAGGAACCTGTCCTGCGGGTGCTGAGGACTGATGAGCAGGCGTTCCTTGAGTGGCAGCGTGATCACCATCAGCTCGAGGCGGATTTCTAAGGTCATGTGGCTTGGCCTGGCTCCGACATGAACAGGTAACCACTACATAGTGGATCGAGAAGTGTGGAGGGTGACTGCCGTGGCGCCGACGTCAGAGTTCGAGGGTGATTCCTTTCCGCTCCGCTCTGCGCCCAGGCTGGACGGACTGAGCAAGACGGGGACGACACCTGAGGAGCGTATTACTGTTCTCACGCAAGAGCTGCACGCGATGCTCGAAGAGGCCGTCGAGTCACCGGCGCAGTGGCAGGTACTCCTGGATGCCTCCGCCTCGCTTTGGCGCTATTCGGGCGGCAACGTCGCTTTACTCATGATGCAGATGGCTCAGCGTGGAGCCGGGGAGCCTACGCTGGTGGCCGGATACAAGGAGTGGGAGCGGCACGGTCGGACAGTGCTCAAGGGCGAACACGCCTTGTGGGTGATCGCGCCCCGAACGGCACGAATGCATGAGTTCACCATGCCCGATGGCACCCGGCTGCGTCTTCCGATTGGTGAGGACGGGCCCATGAATGCTCTCAGTGATGAGAAAAAGTCCGTAGTTACCGGTTGGCGCGGACAGGCAGTATTTGATGTGTCACAGACGCGGGGCCGGCCACTGCTGGTGCCGCGTGGAGATACTCCATCCGCGGTTAGTAGTCAGAAGCTGTGGGACTCCTTGGCCCTCGTTGCCAGCCGGCATGGTTTCGAGTTGCAGGAATCCAACACCCAACACGGGCTCTCGAGCGGCTATACGGACTTCGCACGGCACCGTATCGAGGTAGGTAATTGGATGAACGCTGAGGATCGGGCGGCGGTCCTCGCGCATGAGTTGGGGCATGTCATGCTTCACGGCCCCGGGGATAAGACGGGCAATCTCTACGGGAGCAGCACGGAGCATCGCGGCCTTGCCGAAATCGAAGCCGAGTCCGTTGCGTACACGGTTTTGAAAGCGCACGGAATCGACAGGGGCGAACAGTCGGCGCTGTACCTGTGGGGATGGGCCGAGTCAGTTATCCAGACTCAGCGTGCTGCGTTCGATCAGGACATGTACAGCATGCGCCCGACGTCCCGAGCCGATGTGGCCACGTCCGTCCTAGGGCGCGTCACAGCCGCGGCGAAAGGCATCCTAGAAATTACTCATCCACCAGGACTCGGGGGCAAGCTCACTGCGGTCGGAGCCGACCCGAACGTCAGGCCCACCGCTGGGTACGCCGACTCTCTTCTTTCAGCCGGGTCGGCCGGGCGGACCGACGGGCCAGAGATGGCTGGGCCATAGCGTCCGTCGCGATAGTCGTCGAGCGGGAGAGGCCCGCTTGCACTGAAGGGAGAAAACAATGGGCACCAAAATTTCTATCAGCATCACCGGTAACCTCGTCGCCGATCCGGAGATCACGATTAGCGAAGCCGGCGTCGCTCATGCCAAGCTGCGAGTCGCCGTAAACCAGCGAATCCAGGGATCAGACGGCACATGGCGTGACGGTGAACCCGTCTTTCACAATGTTTCCGCTTTCCGTGCGCTCGCAGAGAACGTTGCCAACTCGCTGAAGAAGGGTGACCCGGTCAATGTATCTGGGGAGCTCGAATTCCGCGCCTACGACAAAGACGGCGAACGGCGCGAAGCCCGACGCATCATTGCGGAGACGATCGGCCCGGACCTTCGGTTCGGGACTGCTGTCTACCAGCGCTCATCACACCCGGCGCCCCGTCCAGAAGCTGAGGTCCACGCGGACCCGCACACGGCGGTCAATGCGATGTCGTCAGCGCCGGCATACAACGTTTCGACGAAGAGCCCGGTGGTCGTGCCCCCTTTTCGCCCGGCAACGGGGAATGAGATGAGCTGGTGAAGGAACCAAGGTGACAGCAAGTGTGTCCATGAGAGGCCGCCTCGTTGGCGGCAGGAAACATCTCCACATCAGCTGGATTCGCCTGCATACCCGGGATCCTTCTGGGTGGGGCCGGTTCTGTCGGCCGGCTTACGGGCCTTCTTTTTAGTACTCATGAAAACTTCCATGGACTATGAAAGCCGCCGTAAATGCACAAAACCCCCGGAATCATAGGGATTCCCAGGGCGTTAGAGCGGATTAGATCTAATCAGCTTGAGGCTCTTTATGAATTGGCCCACCATGCATGCCAACGAGAACCATCTAAACATCCAACGAGAACCAAAAATCCCCGCCTCCCAAGAACTGGAAGACGGGGATTCCTGGTCTAGCTAGCTATCGCGCTCCCACGTATGGGAAGGGGCGTCATACGTTGCCCAGTAGCCGCGAGGATCTGCGAGTGACCCTTGGAAGTACTGACGTGTTCCGTGTTTCGGGAGATCAGTCAATCGCCGGTCATCGACCGCCACTACTTGCCCTTGCCCTTCTGGGAGAGGGCGCTAGCTGCGGCAGTCTTCTCGACTTTGGTGGAGCTAGGGTTGCGCAAGACTTTGCTTGCGGCGGTTGCAGCTTTGCTGCTGGTTTGGCGGCCGTTTTTAGCCATGATCATTGTCCTTGCGATTGATCCGGTGAAAGGGGCGAGGCCGGCGCTTTGAGTCGAGCTATCGCACTACCGACCCCGGTCCAACTCAGCGCATCAGCGCAGGATGGGGCGGATACGGATAGTCCGCCTGATGCGGATCCGCACTACACGGGTAGCCATGATGGGCTACTCCTCTCCGGGATCACCGGGCACAAGATACGGAACGTGGTCAATATTGACAGCTTGTTCTACCGCTCGTAGTCTGTTCTGATGTTCCTGATTCGAACGAAAACGACAAAACACAATATCTTGGGCCGTTGCCGCACCCACTTTGGCTGCGTGGCATAGATCCCTATTGATTTGTCATGAAGAGCACGACCGGTTGCGACCCCGGACGTGCTCTTCGTCATTAAACCACCCATGGGAGCGGCTCAACCTCCAGCGTACGTCACGCCACCGACATTCCCCGGGGGGTCCTGTCCGTGGGGCAGCTGTATGTCCAGACTACATGTAGTGCGGACGGCTCTCCGGAACCCCAAGATGATGTATTACAAGTATGTAATTTAATGCACCGTTAATCCACAGGTTGAAGGTTTGAAGATCCCCGGAATCCTTGCCTTTTAGCGGACGAAATCCACACCCTGTGGAGTACTTAGCCACATTTACAGTCAGCGTGTCGCCCTTTGGTCGGCGTGTCGCGCCCAGCGTCCCCAGGCGAAAGTGTCCACGGGACTAGCCTCCGCAGAGAAACCAAGAAGCCCGCCAGCGGTAACCTAGCGGGCTTCTCAGGAGCCAGAGGAACATCCAACTCAGCGCCCCATTCTGCGTCTGCTGAAATCGCTCATGCCGGTCATTTCGCTGGGACCTTTTGATGCTTCGGCCGTGATCCGCGTCAGTACGACCTCGGCGAGGCCGGCGTCATGGTAGAGAAGACTCATGCCCCCACGCTACGCGACCGGGCGGCCGCAGGTGACTGTTCCCTGCCAAGAGCTTCCTAGGCACTTAGCAAACGCTGCGGTCCGCTGTCCAGAAGGTTAAGAGAGCGGGATCCACCGAGGCTCCCTGACGGTGTAACCATCCAGACCGTGAAGCAGTTGTGCGGGATTTTCAAGCTGCTGCAGCACCGGTTCTGGATCCTCCATAAGCTCGGACGGTCGGTTGCTGACCTGTTCCAGGGAAGGCAGGGCAAATTCCGCCCTGATGGCATCCCAAATCTGATCACTGACCGGTGCGCTGCTCCGTTCACCGTTGCCTAATAGCCATCAGCGATGGACTCCAGGAGCCATTGCCTGGAGAGCGGATCACGGCGCAGCGTGAACGTCCGCAGCGCGGAGTTCGACGCCAGACCAACCTGGACCCGCCAGTATTCGACGCTCTCCACGTCACCGGCGCCCACTGCCGCCGTGCGCCTGGTGTCCCACCAGGACTCCCGGGCGAACCAGTGCACCGGATCGGCCATAACGGCCCATATGCGGCCGTTATACCTCACCGCCAGCGGGTGCCGGGCAGGGGTGAACCGGACGTCCACGGGGGCGTTGAGGCTGTTTCACTTGCTGCTACTGTCACGGCTGGTCCGCTCTCCCAAATTCCTGTTCATCATTTCTTCCCGGCGGGTTACCGCCGAACTCCACACCCAGGTCCGGTACGTCACCGGCCCGTCGTTCCACGTCACTTCGGCCGCTTTCGCTGTCCAGGCGAACACTTCGCCGTCCACGAGCTCCGCGCAGTTCGGGAACCGGATCCACGCCTTCACCGGGATCCCCGGATACCCGTTCTTGGCCGGGAAGTGCTCGAAATCGAGCTCTTCCACCGTCAGCCCGATTGGGCAGGCCCGCCGCGCGTACTGCGTCTGCAATGCACTGGCTTGCTCCGGACCCATAACACAACCTTAGAACATAAATACGAATAGACGCGCCACAAAAAATGCAGGACTGTGCCGTACTGCACCGAATGACCTGGGCAAAGTGGCCGCGCGTGAGTAGTGCCGCGAGACTACTTATGACCCCTGACATTGCTGACATTCTGGGCCCCTGCCCTCGTACAGCGCATAATCGCTCGAGAATGCCATGGGTCCTCATTCCTTGGCCCGTGCGGTGAGTTTGAACCAGGGCCTGATCACTGGTATGCCCAAAGTCCTTGGTCTTGCGTGAGCGGGTCACCGTGCATCATGGCTGGACAGCACAATGAGGGGACTGCCCTCCAGGGGCGGGGGAGTACGTTAGCTCTGCGGACGCGGAGAAGCAGTCACATCCAGGTGCGCGATCTGCAGCATCCGCCTCAAAGCCTGCTAGACACCTCTCTCATTCGGACCTATGTTCGATTCGGCGGCGAGTCTAAGGGCAGGACCTCGACTATCGGTCGGGGCCAGGGACCGCGGTACGGGGCCGTCTCAGCGATGGCGTTACCGCTGAGCCTGCCCTGGAAGATTCCTCACTCTGCTGATCGGGTGCCTAGGCGGAGCCCATGCCAGCAGATCGGAGGCCCGTATGTAGTACGTCTGTGGCCACGGCAGGCCAGGGCTGACTTGGGCAGGATCCGGCGTCAGCAATACAACGGATCCGGGCCAGATAGGTTCGGGCAACGCTTCGATCCATGCCCGCTGAACGTGGTCGAATCGATTCCATTTGATCGTGATCCAGGATCCGGTGGGCTCCAGCGCATCAACACTCAGCACCGTGATTTCCGTTGTAGTCCGATGACGCTGCCGGGCGCTTTCAAAGTAGTTCCACTTTTCTTCGGCGGCTCTTGTCCAAATTCGGCGTCGGCGAACGCGTGTTAGCCACAGCGCACCGATGGTTCCCGCCGCCAATAAAAGAACTGGACCGCCGAGCATCAGAATCTCGGATGGCACTCCATTGAACAGCGTGGATAGAAGCACTGCGGCCGCAACGCACACCACGACGCTGGCCAATATGATCGCCGGCGTCGCTAACTTGGGCCTGATAACTGGGTTATTGCTCATAGGTACCTGCTGCCGTCCAGTTTAAAGCTGCCAACCGACATTAGTAAGACCGACTTCGCGAGTGTCGGGCCGCAAGGCTCCAATCTGCTGTAGGTCGACGGACGGCGGGAGACCGATTTGGGAAATGAGTTTCTCGATTTCTGTCCGCTGCTGTTTGTGTTCCCATTCGTACTCTGGAGGCATAGGCCCGAGTGCCAGAACTGAGTTCCTGATGCCCCACCTATCCCTGAAGACAGCAACTGCACGAATGAGACTGTTCATTTCCTCAAGGCTTGCACCTGGCCCGACAGACCGCTGAAGGTCTCGCGTCCAGTCAGGCTCCGACATCAGGGCTATGTTGGCGACCTCGTCGGATTTGCGCCGCATCCGATCCGCCACTTGTCTGATCATGCCTGCCAGATCCGGCCGGTCCGTGTAAGAAACAGCCGCCCACGAGGTGGAACCGTCCGAAGGCATCTGTGCAACTAGCCTGCGGAGCCGGGAGTGAATGACCGAGGCAAGGTCTCGCGCCGACGAGTTTGTTTTCAGCGCTTCGTCTACGAGGCGCTGGGCACTGGGACGGCTGAGAGCCGCGGCACGACGCCACGCTGCTACAGCCGCACCCCACGAGGGAGATTGTTGGAGATCGCTAAGCCGCTCGGGCGCCGAGGACTGGAGCAACCGAACCAGATCCTCAGCAGCTGCGATCTGGGCGAGGTAGTCATACTCGGCACTGAGCCGTTCCAGGCTGTCGGCTTTGGAAAGTTCCGAAGCCCGGACCTCATGAGCGGTCCGCTCAGCGCCTTCAGCTGCCAGGACTTCGCCAACGATCTCGCGCCACGACGGTTGCACGGACGGGTCCAGGACCTCGTGATCGAGGGGATCGTTCTCGCTCACGTACGCGTAGTTGCCCGCCCGGCCCCGCGTCATACTGACATACAGCAGTTCGCGAGTAAGTCGCCCTCGCGTGACGACAGTGTGTCCGGTATCCACAGTGAGGCCCTGGGAACGATGCGCCGTCGTCGCGTAGCCCAGTTCAACAGAGGCAAGGAGATAGTCATGCCGCAGTGTCACTATGGCTCCATTGTCCCTCCGCATTGCTACAACTGAATCGCCGCGTCCAGCGATGCGGACGACGTCGAGCATGGTCCCGTTTCGGATGAAGTCGCCGTTGCTGTCCCAAATGGTCCGATCGTTTTGCCGGGCGATCAGGGTGTCGCCCTGGCCGGCTTTCAGCCCGTCGCTGAGCAGGACAGTTTGCTCGGCGTCCACAACACCTTGAAGCACCAGATCCGCTTGAGCACGTTCATTGAGCATGCTTACCGTGTCGTTGTCGGCGGCAATCAGGATGGATGACTTTCCCGCTCGCATGTCAGCTTGCCAGTTCCCGTAGGCTCGGTCCACCATGTTGAGATACGTGCCGTGCTGAATCCGGTCGTGCTGATCGTAAGCTGCCATCGCCTCGATGTTTCCGGACCGGAGCTTCAATGAGGCATCCCGTTCCCACTCCTGTTCGAACCGCCAGATCGTGCTGAGTCGTACCGTCTTACCTTGGCGGTCAAGCCAGCCGAGGATACCGCCGGCGTCGATTGCATCCAACTGGGCCGGATCGCCTACCAGCAGGATCTTGGCCCCGGCATCCCGTGCTTGCCGCACCAGGGCAGCTAACTGGATCGTTGACACCATTGAGGCTTCGTCAACTACGACAAGCTGATGCGGACGAAACCGCCATTTGGCCTGCTCAGCGGCTAACCGGATGATCTCCTGCGTCTGGCGAGTTTGCCGGAACCCCCGTGGATTCACCTCAGACCGTAAACGGCGTTCCAGATCGAAGAAGCGGGACGCTCTATCGCTAGCTCCATGCCCGACGGATTCATACAGCCACTTGGCAACGTTCTCCGTGGCCATGGCGAGTTCCCGTCCAAGAACTTCGGCGCTCGCGGCCGCGGGGGCTAATCCCACGACACTGCCGGACCCAAACTCTGACTCCCAAGCGGTCTTTACCGCGCCGAGGGTGGTTGTCTTGCCCGTGCCTGCAGGGCCAACGACGGCGTCGAGCCGGTTGCCGCTGAGGAGAACCTTTGCGGCGGCGGACCGTTGGTCCTCGTGCAGTCCGAAACGGCCATTGTGTGTGTATGCATCCAGGGCACACATGGTGGCAGCGGCACTCACGGCAGGGCCGCCGTCGTTATTTCTCGCGTCCATCACGGCTTCCTCACAGGCAAGGGTTGTCGCGTCGGTGTAGAGACGGGAGCCATGAAAATCGAAGACACTATGCGGCCCACGGCGTATGTCCAATGCCGCACTTACGTCGACGCTGTACCGATATTCATTGAGCGGCACGGACTGGCTCTCAGCGGCAGTGGCGACTGCGTCGATAAGGCTGCCGCGATCGGCAGCGGTGAGGCAGCGGACTTCGGCGCACACACGTTCGGCTTCGGCCAACAGGTTCCAGCGGTTCCAGGTTGATCGCTTGGCCGCGACGCGATCTTTGGTTATCGAGGCGGCGGCTCCGACCCAGTTCGCGGTGAAGTCGCAGGTGCGAAAGGGGGACGTGAGCGAGCGTCGGATTGTCTCGCTGAGGACGCGGCTGGGGTCGTAGCCCAGCTTCATCGCCCGTGCTTGCCATTGCCCGGAAAGCATGTGGAGAGGACTCATAGATTCAGCCTTCGGCGCTCGCGTTGACAGCGTTGCCTGTTGCCTGAGCTTCACGATGGTCGTGGCGTTTGGAGGCCTGCCATGCTCCGCAGCCCATGCAGCAACTAGGCGGTCCGTTTCTACGTCTATCAGCCGCGAGCGGTTTGAAAATTCGTGGATGAGCGCCTCATCGATGCCGCAGAGTTGTTGGCTGGGGTTATGGGTGTTGGCTGCTGGCTCCCGCATCTCTGCGTCCGTGCCAAGGTTCCGATGGAGTGCATCAAAAAGTAGGCCGTTGTAATGCTCGCTGGCTGCGACAGCGGCCTTGTAGAGAGTCCGGGAGTCCAAGGTGACCCAAGCACCATCGTTGGCTCGCTGGACACGGTTGGCAATGACCAGGTGAGTGTGAAGCTGTGGATCTCCGGCTCGGGACTCCCAGTGATCGAACGCGGCAGCGATCGCACCCTTAGTGCCGATACGGGCGACGCCGTTACGCCCCGCCCGCGTATGGATGACGTTCGCTTCGAGCCATTTGAGTGTGGAGGCGACGGCCTCGTGGTGCGTTTCCAGGATCTGGTTTTGCACTGCCCGGGGGCTTAGGGCCCAGAGGACGGAGACTGACTTGGGGACGCTGAAGGTCAGGTCGAATCCGACGACGGCGCGACGTTTGGCGGGTTGGCCCTGGGGTGATTCTGCGACGGCGGGTTGGCCGTACGTCCTGCCCAAATGTGCGCCGGTGTCCGGGTGGACGGCTTGGTCGTATAGCGCTTTAGCGTCCGTCTCTGTGACCAAATCACCGGATGCACGGTTAATGCCGCTAAGGCCCGATCCCATCCACCTGCCCTGCGGCGTTCCTGCTTTCATGTAGTACGTCGTTGCGTCGATGGGAGCTACGGCCAAGTCGTCCATCATGGTGGTCTTGAAGAGGTACTTCAAGCCCGACTGGGCGGACAGCTTGGCGATGGACATAGTCATGGCCGTCCCGCCTCCGAACTACGTTTGGAGGACATCCAACCACGGCGACGAAGGATCTCGACCGTCTTGGGGTCGAGCGGCAGACCCTTCGCCTGGACGACAGCGACAAGCCTTGCGGCAATGTGGGCAAGATCCTGAACGTTGATTCGCTGTGCCCTTTTGAGGTAAGCAAGATCCCCTTGGAGGCTGCTGATGCGCAAACGCTGCTCAGCGTTCACAGCTTCAAGATGCTCGAGGTCCGACGCCTGACATCGGAGCTGTGTCTGGAGCGCGTCAACGGTCTGTTGCCCACGACAATCTGAAGCGTCTACCCGTCGTTCGGGCCCGTGTTGTTCGACGAAGAGGTGAGATGCGCCCACATCCGGTTGTCTGGGATGGCTGGCGTGGGAGCCCTTGGATCGGGCAGTCGTTCCCTTATTCCTTATCCGGCGGAGCCGGTCGCGTTTTCTATTAGCGCACCGCTTGCAACAAAACCGCTGAGTCTTTCGGGACGCTTGGAAGCCGACTCGGCATTCCTCGCAGATCTTCTTATTCACGGTGGTTCATCAGCAACAACGTTGGTTGCGACATGACTTCGCGTGAGCCATCGCTCACGGCGGGGGCCTTGGATGCCAGAGGTGTGAACGCTGGATGGGGGTTTGAGGGTGCGGTTTGAGCGGAAGGCGAAGGCGCAGCGGCGGATTGTGACCGGGATTGAGTTAGGGGGAGGCGGTGCGCTGCGGGTGCATTCGATGGCCGGTACCTTTGATTGAGGGTTCTGAATGCAGAAAAGAACCGCCGGCTTGGAGCCGGCGGTTCTTGGACGTGTTGTTGGGTGGGGGACGATATCAAGAGGCGTCGAGACCTAATGGACCAAAGGCCTTGTCTTTGTCCATGCTCCACGGGGCAAGCATTCCGCAGCCGACCATCTGGTCACTGAGCCGGGCCAGACGGTAGGAAGGGTCCGCTTCGAGGGCGAGCTGCAGGAATTGGTGAGCTTTACTGCCCCGGCCCTCCCACCAGTTGATATACCCGAGGGCTGTCAGCAGCGGAGCAGTGTGCTCCGTGCTGCTGCGCGTGTAGGCGTGGAGGAGCAGTTGCTGGGCCCATTCGACCCTGGACCACTGTGGTTTGCCCTGGGTTTGCCCGAGCAGGACCATTTCCATTGGTTCATTGAGTCCGGGGATGTCTGCCATGAGCCGGTCACGTAGAGCCACAAACTGGAAGTTTGCAATCAAGCTCAGCGTGTCCTTGTCCGTAGGGTAGCTCTTGCTTTCCAACATCGAGTGCCAGAGACTACGGGCTTGATCCAAAGCTTCGTGGCCTGGCAGTTTTCGAATCTCTTCCATGCGGTCAAGGACGTCGTCTCTAGTCCGCGTCTCCTTGGGCGACTCAGGCAGGGTGATGGCACTGGGACCGATGCTGCTGCCGCGATAAACAAATTCAGCGTTGATCGCGCTTGTCTGTGTTGCGGCCAACGGGACGTCGGGTGCGTCGCGTTGGTCGCAGTCGTAGGGAAGGCACGCATCGTCTCCCACAAGCAACCCGTCTCGTATGGAAAGTCCTTGGGCGGCTAAGGCACCAGTTAGCGCTGCGACTGTCTCAGCATGAGGTTTGCCTTCACCTGGACGCCAGGGCTTGGACGTGTACACCGCAAAAAGGACGCTGTCGGCATTCACGTCGCTTTTGAGGTAGCCAGCGACGGTTAGCGCATATTGGAGACGGCCACCGTCCCTCTGGGGCAGATCCACTCGAAGCATGGATCCGACGAGCCTCTGTCTGTTCAGGGTGATGCAGACGAGGCTTTCCTGAGGCCAGAAACCGAGCGTGTGTCCGATGAAGCTGAGGACATCAGCCGGCGTCTTCATTGCAAGTGTTTCCATTTTCCTGTTCCTCCGACGCAGCGCGAACATAGAGCCCGTGCATTCGATGGGCGGACATTCTGAAAGGAATCGGTTGGCAGCAATTAGCCAGGAATTCCGCTTCAGAATGACAAAAAGCAATATTGCTTCCCGTCAATTCATGGGGAAAATAGCATGCTGCAACATGACTGATGGCTATCCTCGCTATGGAAAATCTGGGCGACGACTACGTTTCTCCGTATTTGGCCAAGATATCTTCTGCCTTTTCGACGACGGCACGATCCTCCGCATTCAACCGTGCCGCGGAGATTGGGCTGGACATTTCACAGTCCCGAATTTCCACGAGTCGCCTATGAAGGTGGTTTTCAGGGTGGCGACGGAGGAGTGCGATTGTGGGGTGGGGTTTGGCTAAGACGAGTTGGCGTTGCCCCTCGGTAATCCGCCTCCAGATGGGATCCACCTTCAGGAGAAGCAAACGAACACGAAGTTCGAATGCGGTGTGATGAAACTGGGCTGCCAGGCGGGGGAGCAGCAGGCCCAGACTGACCAGAAGGACCGCCATCGTTTCGCCCACACCATAGAGGACGTTGAGGGCCGTCGCGGTAGGGCCCATTGATCCTTCCGTGGCAACGACAGCACCATAGATCAACCTGTTGATGAGCACGAGCGTAAACATCACGCAGCCAAAGCCGATCAGAAGGAATGCTGAGCGGAAGGCGTGGGTCCGCATGCTCGGAACGTTAGCGCGGCAGACCCGTGCGATGTCTACACACACCCAGATGATGAACGCGGATCCCGTCCACAGGAAAACGGCCATGCCCGGTTGGTCACCGTAGGTCAAGGGAAGGTTCTGATCCGTGGCATCGACGCGGCTTGTACTGAACCCGACCGCGACTGCCGTGCAGGCAGCAAAGGTGACGAACCTGCCGAAGACGAGCTGCCGCCGTCGGCCTTCATCTTCCGAAAGAACTGCCAGCAGAATTGCTGAACGGAATTGCCAGAACCCGAGCAACAGGGACAGAAGAGTAATCAGACCGACTCGGTTTTTGCCACCCAGAAAGGGGTCAGCCGAGTAGTAGACGGCCGGCACGTAGAGAGTGCAGGCCACAGCGGCGAAAAAAGTCGCAAGAAAGACACAACGGCGCCGCGCGTCCTTAGCCGTGGGCAGCCGGACAAGGGTCAGCACCCAAAGCGTGGCAGCCGGTACAAATTCCATCAGCCGAACACTTCGCGGAACGCCAAGGGCTCTGGCGAACTGCTCGCTGCACCCTTGATGATGCGTGAAGCGAGTTCGTCAGCAAGGACCTCCGCCGTCAACTCCGCTTCTGTGTCGTAGCTGCTGCGGGTGAGGGCTCGGAGGACGTGTGCCGCATCGACGTCAGGCAGTACCTTGCTGGCGGTGTCAGCGTCCGCGACGTGATCGTCATGGTGGAGAATCATGTGGCTGAATTCGTGAAGAATTATCTGCTGGCGGTGCCATGCCGATTTGGCCGGCGCATGGAGCACAATATCTCTATCTGCGCATACCAGCCACATGCCACAGACTTCCGAGCCGGAGAGCCCAGGGATTTCTACGATAGAAATGCCCCGATGCCTTTGGCTTTCAAGCTTTTGGCGTATGAAATCAAGCGTCGCATCTTTCGGCAACCCGAATTCGCGCGCCGTTATGCGGGCTATTTTCTGGGCTTCACGATATTTCATCGGAGACGGCAGATGGCGTGTTCGGAACATTATTGGGGCCGATTTGGCCCAGCGAGTACCCGCCCGGATAGAGCGAAGATCCGGCCTCTCCTGGTACGAAGTGCGGGTCCGCGCTAAGGGGCCGGCTGCGGTAGATGCCATTGCGCAACCAAAGCCCCACGCGTAGGGCGCCACGCGTAAGCCCGGTGGCACGGGGGAAACCCAATGCTGAGACGAGGCGGTCGTCGTCGAGCATTGCGCTGAGGAGTGGCCGGGCGACGGGCCGTAAGAAGAGGGGAAGCCTGTTCTGGAAAACCTGCACCGTGGATGCGAGGAGAGATTGGCCGGCGGCTGAAGGGCCGATGTTTGCTGCCTCGTAGTTGTCGAAGAAGCGTTCGGCGTCGGAGAAGCTTGCGGGCATGCTCGGGATGTTCATTCGCTTGCCCAATTCAGCGAAGAATCGCGTCGCGGCTTCGAGTTCTGTAGTTGTTGGTTGCCGCCATGCGTGACGCTGGATCCATCGAATGGGCACTACTAACAATGTGATGAGAACGTACAGGAAGTCGTCGCTGGTGCCTGGTACATTTCGGTGCACTCGGTTGAGAAGGGTGACCATCGCGCGTCCACGATCGCTGTCGAAGCCGTTGGTTATGAGCTCATAGATGACGATGGCTGTGTCGTAGGAGCGCTTCATAGGGCGAAGCGGGATCTCGCCGTTTTGGTAGAGAGTTTCAGCGATGCCGGGGATGGCGAAGTTTCGGTAGTACGACAGGAAGAAGCCGAGCTCCATGTCCGCCGCTAAGTCGAAGAGAGCCATCTGACGGAACGTGGACTCCCAGTAGTCGTCTGCAGCACTCTGCTGGCGGTGGAGGCTCGCAGCAAGGCTGGCATGAGTAGCCAATGTGCCCCCTCACTTTGGTTCTCCGATGCACATCTGACGTGCATCCAGCGGGTCTGGGATCCGCCGACTCATTCCATGTTAGGACTCGCGGATGGGAGCTGGCTAGTCGGTTTTAGACGGGTCTACTTCGTGTGTTCTGACCTTTGTTTCGCGAGAGCTTTTGTCAGGCCTCTTTCGCCCTGGCGCATCATGTGTGCGTGTGCCGCCTTGAACGCTGGCGCCGCAACCGGCGAGAGAAGGTTCATCCAGCGTTGGGTCGGGCGGACCCGCCATTCGATGTCCATTCGCGTCGTTTGTTTGGCTTCCGCGGTCAAGGTCACTCGACCGGTGCCGACCAAGTGGCCGCCGGCGTCGAAGTCAATCTCACTCGGAGTCACCACCGCGGTTGGGTGAATGGTGATGGTCAGGGTGTAGCCGAGAGATGCCTTGAAATTCAGGTGAGCCGTGGTGGCCTTGAGGATGTCTTCTTGGCTGCTGCTCGCAGGTTCCACTCGATTAAGGGGACCCGCGAAACTGCAATTCGGCCACCAGTTCGGCCAGCTCATGTGGACATCGGCGATGATTGCCCAGACTTCCTCCGTGCTGGCCGCGAGGAGCCAACTTGATCGTAGGTCGTACACGTGTGGAGTCACGAAAGTAGTTTGGCATAGGGCACACTGTCGTGCAGGAAAAGTCACCACGGAGCGAACGGCCTTGGAGGTGTTGCTGGACGGATAGCCTACGAGTCGTTGAAGTAGAGGGGCGTCGGAGGTGGAAAACCACTTCAACCGCTACCGAAGTCCCCTCCCGACGTTGTCAGGATGATATCTATGACCCTCCAGAAAGCGTGTCTAGAGGCGCCGTTCGGATGCTGATCTGACAGTTCTTATGAGGACGGCTGACGTCAGATTGGGGTGTACTTTAGTTTGCCGTGGCGGCCGCCCGTACTCATACGAGTGACCAAGGAACAAATGACCTGCCGAAGCACGAAAAAGGGGCCGGTCCAAGTGAAGTCAGTGTAGGAAAGTCTCGGCGCTGTTGGTGACGTGCTAGTTCAGGCATCCTGTCTACGCCAAAGGGTGTTTCACGAAGCGTCGTTGTCATCCGATAAGACGCAGGGACTGACAGTCGTGACATGGAACAGTCTTCTCTCATTTAGGTCGTCCTTGATCCAAATAATGAGTCCGTCGTTTGTCACCGGCTCCACGGTTCCGATGTGGTCCCCTTTCCCGGAAATTCGCAGTGGCACGGTGTCTCCGAGTCGAGTCCTGTCCGAATCAACAAAGGATGCTTCCCGGAGTCCTCGTGCTTTGTTCGTCTTACTTTGTCACAGAGTGGCCCTCCAACGGGTCTTCAGCATGAGGCTGTCGTTTACAGCAAATCGACTTCCCGGATGTGGCCGAAATGGATTTTTGGGCTAAGAGCGATGGTGAATGTTGTGAAGTTGACCCGGGTTACGAGAATGCCGCAGTTAGTGGCAGTCTCACGGAGTAGTGATGTGGCCTGGTCTAGTTGTTGGTCTCGTGAAGCGGGGTCCTCGACTTCAATCGTGATCACTGGGTTTGAACCGTCCCGGGAATCATGCCGCCTGTTTGTTGGCGGCGGCGTCGGGTAACAGGCCGGTTTGTAGATCATAATATGTCTGCTCGTATTCCTCTGGCGTCTGGTGATCCAGGGCGGAATGCAGGCGTTCGTTGTTGTACCAGTGGACCCACTCGAAGACGATTTCCATCACGTCGGTTTCGGTCTTCAACGCCCCGCTGCGGAACGGTGAATCCTTCGCGACGGCCTCGTTCTTGAACAGCCCCATCACGGTCTCGGCCGCTGCATTGTCATAAGCGTCACCGACGCTGCCAATGGACGGCTGCAGGCCCTCCAAGGCCAGAGTGTCGGTGTAACGGATCGAGGTGTACTGGCTTCCCGCGTCTGAGTGATGGATCAGTCCCGCCGGTGCCGGGCGGCCGGTGTGTTCGCGCCGCCACAGTGCCATCCGCAGGCAATGTTCGACGAACGCGGTGTCCTTGACGGTTGAGGTTTCCCAGCCGACGATCGCCCGCGAGTACAGGTCGATGACCAGGGCGACGTAGACAAATCCGGAGTACGCCGGGACGTAGGTGAAATCAGTTACCCAGATCTGGTTCGGGGCCGGGGCGGTGAAGTCCCGATTTAGCAGGTCGCCGGCGCGGCGGCCGTCCTTGCCGGGGATTGTCGTGCGGGTCTTGCGGCCTCTGACGAGGCCGTTCATGCCCTCTTCGCGCATGAGCCGGTCCACGGTGTGTTTGGAGGCTTCCGGGAACCCGTTACGGCGCAGCCACTGCGTCATCTTCCGCCTCCCGTAGATGATCTCGGGCCGGGGGCGCCCCTTCGCATCCGGGAATTTGAAGGCCCGGAGTGCATCGGTGACGCGGGCGTCTTCGATGGTGCGCAGGGCCGGCAGGCGTTTCTTCCACGCCCGGTAGGTTCGTGCGGCGACCTGCACGCCCTGCTCCCGCAGGACGGCACAGATCGACTCGACCGCATAACCAACAGCCCGCATTTCGTCGATAAATCGACAGATCAACGGCGGCGAGGGTCGAGCTCCCTCGCGAAGAAAATCGAGGCCTGTTTGAGGATCTCGTTGGACTCTTTCAAGTCCCGCACCTCAGCCCGGAGCCGCTTGATTTCCTCCAGCTCGTCACTGCTTGGTCCGGTCTTCTCGCCGGCATCGACCTGGGCTTGGACAACCCAGCGCCGCAGCGATTCAGGGCCGACCCCGAGCTTCGGGGCCAGTGCCTTGCAGGCGGCATAGACAGACGGGTATTCGGACAACCGATCCAAGGTCATGCGCACTGCACGGTCACGGACTTCGGGCGGAAACTGCTTGGGCATAATCACTATCTTTCTCAAAGAAGATAGCGGCATCAAACCCGGGACGGTTCAGTTTGCGTTCGACATATTCGTAGTTCTCCTTCAGTTCGGGGTCCGAAAACCGGTTTTGGGTAGGTGCCGAGTGTTGGGCTTTGTTGCAGCCATGGTGACCCCTTGAAATGGTCGTGAGCCGATTGCCTCGGGCTTAGGGGAACGACGCCGGCGGAGGCGGCGATCCATGGCCTGGCCCGCAGAAGTTGCTGGTAGTGGTCCCAGCCGCCGAAGTCGCAGATGCGGTCGTCGAGTGAGACATCTTCAAAGCTTGGGCTTCCCGGATCCGAGCCTCTTCTTACTCAACTCTCCTCCGGCAATCGAGCAGTAGGAGACCAGTCACATCGTTTGGACAGACAGAAATCGGCCATACCGTTCTGGGCCTTCCGTCCGTGGCGGACTATTGAACCTGGAGCAATACCGTGTAGGGCGTGCTGAAGTAGGGACGTGATTCCCTGTTGAGTTACCGGGACGGGGTTCGACGGCGGGGCGGCGGCCATTACCCGCTCTACAGCTTCGGGGATGCCGGCGGTTGTAAAGCCGCATGTCGCTAGATTGCGAGGGGCGTCGAGGGCTGTGTATAGACCCAGCAGCGCCCTTGCGGCTGCGGAAGCCCCGTCATGGCTTCGGCCGGCGTGCAGCTTGTGCTGGCCACCGCGGTCCGCATGTTCTCCGGCCCCTTCCGGTGTATATCCCAGTGCTGTGGCCAGCCGGCGCGCCAGTTCGGGCACGGCTGGAGCGTTGAAGGCCAGTACGTGGGGCAGTACAGCGGCGTGGGTCTGGGCATGGGGCAGCTCAAAGGTCCCGCCGAGCACGTGGCAAATCTTGTGGTGCAGTCCAGACCCTGCCGAGGAGAATGCGACTGCGGCTAGGTAGCACCCGTAGAGGGCCTGTTCCCGGGAGCCGATGTCGCCGGGGTCGAGGACGATCCCGCGCAGGGCGAGGTTCAGCACCCGGGCACCTTCCAGAGCCAGGGCCTGGTTGATCGGATCTGTGCGCGGCGCCCAGAGGGAGTCTACGCAGTGGGCCAGTCCATTGAGTCCGGAGGCAACGGACAGTTCCACCGGCAGGGTCTTGGAGAGGTTCGCGTCGTATATCACCGTGGCGGGGAGGGTACGGTCGTCGACGCCTGTTGTTTTGGTGCGGCCCTCTGTTATTCCCCATATGTTTGTTGCTTCCGATCCGGCATAGGTAGTGGGAACGGCTACAATCGGAATTCCAGTGGTCAGGGCAACGGCTTTGGCCAATCCGGTCGTGGACCCGCCGCCGATGGAGAGTAGGACGTCGACTCCGTACTCAACCGCTGCGCTGCGGGCGCGCTCGGCCACTGCGAGGGGCACGTGCTGGTTCACGTCGTCCCACCATAGGACGGTGTTGACGCCGTCGGCCACGGTCTCCGCCAGGGACCGTTTTGAAGGTGCAGCGATCACCATTGGGCGAGTGGTTCCCAGCCGGTCCATTTCAGTGGCCACGTTGACAGTGGCTTTACCCGTGCCAAAAAGTATTCGCTGCCTAAGTGTTTCGTGCGTGAACGCAAGTGTCATGACTCAGCACCTTCTCGAAGGGACACAGGACGGGGAAGCGCGGCTGGGGGCCCGGTCGTGACGCGCCCGGGCACAACGGGCGACACGTCGCGCGCTGAACTTTTACAGCGTCAAGGCCCCATCAGTACGGAGGCCGACGGATAGTCCGAGGCGAAGGTGTCCGACAGTGGTGCAACGAAAACATTTTCAGTGCGGGTCCTGGTGAATTTCCAGCCGCTGTCAGTCTTTCGGAAGGAATTGTTGAGCCGACTCGACCGCAGCAACGACTTCCCGTCGGAGAAGAGCCAAGGCTGCATATGGATCCACTGGCCGGTGGCGTTGTCACCGTCGACGTATATTTGTTCCGAGGTGAGGTAGTGGGCGTTGAGCAGCAGCGCGGGTTCCTGCTTCTCACCCCAGAAGCGTCTGAAGTGTTCGCGGATCGCCTCGTGCCCCTCGGCGCGGCCGAACTGCTTGTCGTAGTACTCCCCAACGCCTTCCCAAACGGCGTCCTCGGAGTAGAGGTCAACGATCAGGTCAATTCGGTGCGCGTCGTCGCGGACCGCGAACTCAGGGCAGGGGGTGTCGCAGAGGAACATGTAGCGGGCCTGGAGGCGGCGGATCTCAGCCTCAGCCTCCAGCACCTCAATCCGCTGAACCAAGCTTGCCAGCGACGCTTCTTCGGACATCGGTATCTCCATATCGTGGTGTTAGTCGCGGAATCGTTTAACGATGCTGGCCCCTGCGCGCAGCTGTTGCTTCATAAGGCACCTCAATTGCGCAGCTGCATGTTGCGCAATTGAGGCGGTTCCCGTACAAAACTGTGCGTTGGCACGGTGGGGCGAGAGAACTGCTTCCAAGGCTCAGTTGCCGGGCATGGTCTCCTGAAGATTCATGGGCGCGACCATGCCGGGCGTCCCGAAGGATTGCTGGGCTGCGTTAGTTAGCTGTTGCGAGGACGAAGTCGTAGCTGACTTCGCGGCCGGAGCCGTCGGCCTTATCCCGCGGGTCCAGGACCAGTTCAGGCTTGACTGCCGATGCAATGTCATCGGTGAGGTGTTCGCCGGCCTGGAAGTACAGCTGGGTGGTGATGAGCTGGTGGTCAGCGGCACTGACCTTCAGGTGCAGGTGTGCTGGCCGCCAGGCGTGCCATCCTGCTGCGTCGATGAGCTTGCCGCAGGCTCCGTCTGTAGGGATCTGGTACGGCGCGGGCTGGACGGTGCTGACCTCATAGCGCCCCTCGGCGTCCGTGAGGATCGTTCCGCGCAGGTTCCATTCCGGAATGCCCGGGGCGAACTGTGAGTAAAAACCAAGATCGTCTGCGTGCCAGATCTCCACTCTTGCGCCGGCAAGGGGGCTGCCGTCGACTTTGGTGACTTTGCCGTGCAGCACCAGCGGCGTCCCCGGCTCATGGTCGCGCATCGGGAGCGTTCCCGGGGACTCCGAGACTGGCGATTCGGGTACGTAGTAGGGGCCCTCGATGGTGCCCTTGCTGCCTTCGCGGTTCTCGTTGGCCACTTCCTCGACAGCATGTTCAACCCATACGTCGAGGAAGAGGGGCCACTCACCGGTTTCGCCTACCGCGATCAGCCAGGCCTTAAGGGCGTTGTACTCCTCATAGGTGACCTTTTCCTCAAGGACGGTGTCGACCAGGGCCTTGATGGCGCGAGAAGCAAGTCGGTGGACCCGTTCGGTGGTGACTTCGGAGGTGACGCTGTTGTTGGCCCGGAATCGCTCGGTAGCTTTGGCTCCCGAATCAGCGGCTGTGGCCTGTGTTTCTACGGACATGGTGTTCCTTTCTGAGTGTCAGGCTTCTTCAGCGATACCTGACATGGGCGGTTACTTGTTGCTATCGAGGGCAGAAGGGTGCTTGGCGAGGGGTGTGACCTCAATGCTCATGAAGGGGTAAAGCGGGAGTGCCTGCAGAATTTCGTGGAGGTCATCGTTGCTGTCCACGTCGAATACTGAGTAGTTTGAGTAGGCGCCCACGACGCGCCACAGGTGAACCCATCGCCCGTCACGTTGCAACTCCTGGGAACGGGCTTTCTCGGTGGCTTTAGCGGCTTTAATTTCTGCCGCTGGCAGCTGCGAGGGGATATTCACGTCCATCTTGACGAGATAAAGCATGGGTAGATACCTCCGAGGTGTGTTTGGTCTGTCGGCTAGCGGTCTTGACGGTAGCGTTCGAGCCGGTCCGGATCGATCTCGGCCCCTACTCCTGGGACGTCGCGTACGGTAATCGCTCCGTTGGTGATGGTGAGCGGTTCTGCCAGCAGGTCATCGGACATGTCCAGGAAGTTTGAAAGTTCGCCGGCCCGGCGGGAGGTCGCTTCGTGTGCCGCCCCGAAGGTGATGGTGGCCAGCGTTCCGATTTGGGAATCGATCTGGTTTCCCATGACGACGTCAACGCCCAGCCCGGTGCACAGTCCCAGTATTTGCTGTGCTTCTGTGAACCCGCTGCGCGCTGTCTTGATGCTGATGGCGTTGCAGCCTCCGGAGAGCAGTTCCCGCGAGACGTCTCCGGCGGTGGGGACGCTTTCGTCACCTACGACGGGGATGGCCGATTTGGTAACGAGACGGCGCCGGCTCATGGTCTCTTTCGCGTCGCAAGGTTCTTCCAGCAGGGAAAGACCCAGCCCTTCTGTTCTTCGTAGGACCTCCAGAGCCTCATTTGCTGTCCAGCCGCGGTTTGCATCCAGGTAGATGTCCACCTCTGAGCCAAGACCATCTCTCAGTACGTGGCAGGCCTCTATATCTAGCGCGAGTGGGCGGCGTCCAACTTTGAGTTTGAAGGTGTTGATGCCGTATTCGGCGCTGATCCTGACTGCTTCGTCAAGGAGTTCGGACGCTGGTTTGAATCCAAGCATGTGGCTCACTGACATGCGGTCCGTGTACCCTCCGAGCAGACCGGACACCGGTTTGTCGCAGGACTTCCCAATGATGTCCCATAAAGCGATGTCGATGGCGCCTTTGGCAGTTTGATTGTGGACAGTTCGGTTGAGGATTGCGTGGATCTTGCCGCGCTCCAGTGGGTCCAAGCCCAGGATTGCGGGCGCGAAAATCGTGTCTACGACGGCCATGGCGGACTGCTGCGTTTCACCGTATGTATAGGGACGAGGGGGAAGATCGGCTACTCCGGTGATTCCTTCGTCGGTGTGTATGCGGATGAGCACATGCTCAGCGTCACTCACATAGCCGCTTGCGAAAGCGAGAGGCCTTGAATAGGGGATCGAGTAGGGGATCGCCTCTATGCGATCTATCTTCAACAGCAACACCTTTGGTCGTGACAATGACGTCGTTTCTAACTGGATAGGGTCAAGGATCTTCGTCGCGGACTCTTGACCCCTCAATTTTCGTCGCCCGGCGGATCAACCAACAGGCGAACTATCACGGGGCCTTGTAAGGCTTTTTCTCCTATCGCGACAGGAGAATCCGTCGTAGCGTTCGATAGAAATGAGACTAAGGAGGCTGTGGATGCCACAACGGAATTTCCATCGCATGTTTTTGACCTGCTACATGGACACATTTGGCTATGGCTGGCACCACGTGGACTTGTTTGTTCACGACGAGCAAGGACTGGAGGTGAACTGGGTTCATTGGCAGGTGGATGAGGATGGGCCCATGGCGGCTGATGCTGTTACAGCCCTGGTCGAGCCTGGGCTGAAACGCACATCAGAGTGGCAGCATGGAATGAGTGCCAACGGGATGGAGTTTTGGACTGCGGACGCCGCCTGGCGGTAAACGAAGCTCTCCAGAGCACGGACGAAGAGAGGCTCCGCTGGATTTTCCAGCGGAGCCTCTCTTCGTCCGACGAGTTTAGTCTTTAGTTTGCGGCGACATTGCTTTTATTGATTGCAACGTGAGCGTATTTGCGCTGTAGGCGTTGGCCCGTGCGGTCAGGGTTCAGAAAGAAGACGGACAGAACGCCGGCCAACAGCAGCAGCATGCCTGCCACGCCGAATGATTGGTGGACACCGGAGGTCATGTTCGCGATCATTTCGACCGTGTCCTTTTGCCCGGGACTTGGAGTTCGGTAGCCGGCATTGTCCATGAACAGACCGACAGCGGTCGGGGAAATGATGGCGCCGACAGATGCTATGCCTCCCAGCGTGGCCATCAGGACTGGCCTCTGCTGGGGTCCTACTGCATACGCCATGGCGCTCGGGGCCATGGGGTAGATAACACTGCACCCGGCGGCAACCGTCAGGAGTACTACCGACGCCGCACCCGTTGTTGCAGGCAAGAGAAGGAAGGACAGTCCGGCAACGGCAAGAGACACCCCAAACGGTATACCAATTGCTTTGTATACGCTGAGGCCACGCCTCATCAGGTACCGGCCGAGGATGCCCAAGGCGAGCAAGACGGCGGCGCCGAAGAGCCAGGGGAAAGTGAAGAAGACGGCGACCATTTCAGGTGAGAGATTGACGACACCCGCGAGGTATTTGGGGGACCAGGTCGTGAGGAATCCCTGCGTCCAGAAGTTGGTGAATCCTGCGAAAACGGCGACGACGAAGGATCCGGAAGTGAGGATCGCACGCCATGGAACTCGTTGCTGACGATCGATGCCTGCCAGTCTGTCCTGCTCAGCGGAGTCGTGTTCTGGCGCGCTTGCGGGAGCCTCCGTTCCGGCATCTGTTTCAGATTCGAGGGCCGTGATCCCGTGGTGGGGCTCCGTTTTGGATGACTTGAGTCGCTTGCCGCCATAGGGCCCGTCGGCTCCTAGGGTGAACCAGGCTATCGTCCAGAGAAGTCCGATGATTCCCAATACGCCGAAGGCCCAGCGCCAACCGAAATTGACGATGACGACGGCCAGCAGGGGGGCTGCGATCACAGGCCCGAGGGTTGAACCGATGGCGATGAGGTTGCTGGGCAAGGATCTTTCCGCCGGACGGAACCAGGAGTGTGCTGATGACAGTGAGATGGCCGTCGCTGGTCCTTCGGCACCGCCAAGCAGGATTCGGGTGACGAGAAGAACAGCTGCACCACCGCCGAAGAGCATCGGAAATTGAAGAATTGCCCAGCTCAGTCCCATGGCAAGGAGCACCCACTTGATGGGGACTTTACCTGCCCAGATCCCGAGGAACACTGATGCTATGGCGTACAGAAAGAAAAAGGCGCTGCCGATGAGTCCAAATTGCACCGTGCTGATGCCTAGCTCAGGTATCGCCTGTTGGGCCACGAGGCCCAGGACGGCTTTGTCGGCAAATGCGATGATCTGGAAGAGAACGAGCATGACCGTTATCAGCCACGCCCTCCGGTTCATACGGCCAGTTTGAACGGCCTCCGCCAGGGATCCTGGCTTCGCGGTTGAGGAAATCATTTAGGCCTCCTTGTTGTCGGGCGAGTGAGAATGTAGCAGGTGTCTGCTAGTGATGGCTGGCTGGATTTGGTGGCTGGCCGAAGCGCGGAGGGATTTTTCTATGCTTTCGCCGATTTGGAAGAGTTTTGGTTCCCGGCCGGGGACTCCGATGAGCTGCAGACCAAGGGGCATCCCGTTTCTGTTCCGTAATCCGGGGATGGTCAACGCGGGGAGGCCCATCGCCTGCCAGGGTCGGCTGAGAACAGGACTTCCTGCCGAGAGGTGCCGCCCCCAGGGCTGCCGGGCCCAACACCGCATCGAATCGCTCCAGCAATGCCAGAAATATACGGCGGGACGCGGCGATGCGCTGGAGGGCAGCATGGTACTCCTCGTCCGTGATGCCGCAGCCCGCGGTGAGAAGATCGATGAAGGCCTGGCTTACCGCCTCCGGTTGAGTGAGCTCAGCAGAACGCTCGACCGCGGCTTCCGCAGCCATCACTGTGGCGTGGTCCGTCGCCAGACCGCGGATCAGTTCGTGGTCTGTCCACTCGGTCAGGTGGATGTCGTGGCCGCTGTTCAGGACGCTGGAGGCGTGGTCCAATGCTCCTGTCATGCCCAGGGTCAGCTCGTCCAGCCCGCTGCCGTTCCAGAGCAGGAGATCCACGGAACCGGGGATGTCCTGAGTCTCGGTTGCGTCATGGCCGCTCAGGGCATCCCAGGCATAGCGAAGGTCTTTCACGCTGCGGGCCAATAACCCGAGGGAATCCAGGGATTTGCTCAATCCGGCAATGCCGGCCATCGTAAATTGTCCTTGCGCTGCGACAAAGCCTGCAACGCCGCAGTAGGACGCGGGGCGGGTTAGGGATCCTGCCGTTTGCGTCCCCAAGGCCAGGGGTACCGTGCCGGCTGCGACGGCGGCGGCCGAGCCGCTGGATGAGCCGCCGGGGGTGTGTTCGGGGTTGACGGGGTTGCGGGTGGGGCCGGGGCTGAAGTAGCCGAACTCGGTCGTCACGGTCTTGCCGAGTACCACGGCACCTGCATCGCGTAGGAGACGAACACACTCTGCATCGACCTCGGCAGGAACTTGGCCTTTCAGGCTGGACCCGCACGCCGTCGGCAGACCTTGGACGTCGATGAGGTCCTTTACCGCAACGGGAACGCCCCACAGCGCCCCTTTTTTTGGTCCGCCAGAGGCCTTGAGGGCGGATGCTTGCTCGAGGGCACCTTCCTCATCCACTAGGACCCATGCCCGAACTGACTCTTCGGTTTCGGCGATGGACTTGAGGCTGTCCTGAACGGCGTCATGAGGAGTGAGGATCCCGGCTTGGAGGTTGGAGGTCAGCTCCAGCAGGCTGTGGGAGACTCTCAAACTGCCACCAGTTCCGGCGTCACGGAAAGGCGATGAAACTGCCTCTTGAAGTAAACGAGGCTGTCACGCTCCTCCTGGACCTCAATGCGGTCCACTTGGACGAAAATCACCGAATGGGACCCCTGCGTGGTGCGGTCGCTGATGCGGCGTTTACCGCCGCCGGCAGGTGGGCCATCGCGGAGCGGAAATCTTTCTGGATCTGGGAAATTTCGGGCATTTTGTTTCTCCATCCGCCATGACCGGAAACCGGTCGTTTCGTGAATTCCTTTAATAGGAATCTAGGATGGTTTCTGGTTAATGAGTATTGCGATTTGTCCCAGCAGGCTTTAGTGTTCGCCTTAGCAAAGTAGGTGACATCTTTACACGACCTTCGTTGACTGCCGGGTTGCAGGGTAGGTAGTTTCAAAGGAAGCCCATTTTCCCCTTGCAAGGTCGTTATCCATGGATTCACCTGAAGCTCTCGTGTACATCGTTGACGATGATGAGGAGCTGTGCGCCTCGCTGTCGTGGCTGCTCGAGTCGGTGAACATCAAGTCCCGGATCTACAACGACGTGGCCACGTTTCTTGCAGAGTACGATCCGGAGTTGCCGGCGTGCCTGGTGTTGGATGTTCGGATGCCCAGAACTGGCGGGTTCCAGCTCCAGGAGACCTTGAACCAGCTTTCCTCACCGATTCCCATCATTTTTGTCTCAGCACATGGAGACATACGGATGTCAGTGAAGGCGTTGCGGCAGGGTGCTATGAACTTTCTGGAAAAGCCCTACGATCCCCAGCACATGCTGGACGTGGTTCAGGAAACGTTGGGGCTGGCTCAGGAGCGCTTCGAAGCCGACCGCGGACGGCGGGAAATCATGAAACGAATTGCCAGTTTGACTCCCCGCGAGCGGGAAATACTTGCACTGGTCATCGATGGTCTTCCGAGCCAAAACATCGCCCGGAAGCTCGGTACGAGTGTGAAAACGATCGATGTCCACAGGACGCGCATCAAGGCTAAAACCGGCGCGGATAGCATTGCCACGCTTGTGCGCGACATCCTGCAGCACCAGGTGCCCGTGATGTAAAAGTCTGGTGATTTGATCCGTCATCGGATCGGCCTGAATTCCGTGACCGCAAACGCAGAAAGGTCGGCCCATATGGGCCGACCTTTCTGCATTCTTTCATTTCGGACTGCCGCTGCCTTTGTCCTCAGAGGAGCTCGAGGACGAGGCGGGACGACTTGGCCCGCGACACGCACGCCGCGATCTGATCATTGGCCTTCTTCTCGCTGCTGGACATGCACTGATCGCGATGGTCAGGCTGCCCGGCGAGGACTCCCATGATGCACGTGCCGCAGATTCCTTCCTGGCATGTGGTGTCGACTTCAACATCGTTGTCCGCCAAAACTTGGACGATGGACTTCCCGACGGGGACCTCGTAGACCTCACCGTCCAGTTCAACCTCGAATGTCACGTCGCTGTCGGTATCAATGGGTGTGCCGGCCTGGAAGTGTTCGATGTGAACGTTTTCTTCCGGGAGCACTGCTAAAGCGTGCTGTTGAACACGCCCCATGAAGCCTTCCGGTCCGCATGTGTAAACATGCGAAGCAGATGTGAGGCCGACGAATGCTTTGTCCAACGCAGCCGGTTGGTCTTCGCGTTTCAGCCCAAAATGGAAATGAACACGTTCACCAAAGCCACTTTTTTCCCTGAGTAATCCACGGAAGGCCGCTTCGTCAGGGGACCGGGCAAAGTAGTGGAGGTCAAAGTCCTGTCCAGCGCGATGCAGGTGATACGCGATGCTGATCATTGGTGTGACCCCGATGCCGGCGGCCACAAGGATGTGGCGGTCAGCGTCAGCGGCGACCGAGATCAGATTGCGTGGGGCGCTGATCTCAAGTTCCTGGCCGACTTCCACCTGGCCATGAAGTGCTGCTGAGCCACCGCGCGAATCCGGTTCGAGTTTGACGGCGATGACATAGTCTTCAGAGGTATCCGGCCGGCTGCACAGTGAGTACTGGCGCACCACGGCTGTGGGGCCCACGATGTCAACGTGCGCGCCCGCCGGGTAGGGGTCGAACGGTGCCCCATCTATGCGCTGGAGTCGGAAGGATTTGATGTTGGTGGTCTCTTCCAGCACTTCGGCCACTCTTACCTTGAACATACCCATGGGGCAACGCTCCTTTCTTGTTTCAGCTTGTGGTCTGATCGGCGATGAATGGCGCAGGATTAGCGCATGTAGATGCCGCCGTTGATGTCCCAGCAGGCTCCAGTCACCGATGAGGCGCCGGGTGAGGCCAGCAGGGCAACTGTTTCGGCAACGAATTCGGCATCGCCAAAGCGGCCCACGGGAATATTTGCCTTAATGGAGTCCAGCTTGTCGTGGTCCACCGTTTCGTAGACAACGGGGAGCTCCAGTGGGCCTGGAGACACCGCATTGACTGTGACCCCGGAGGAAGCGAACTCCCTCGCGAAGACCTTCGTCAGGGTCGACACACCGCCTTTCGAGGCGGCATAGTGTGCTCCCGTAGCTGTTCCTCCGTTATGCCCCGCCAGCGAATGGATGTTGATGATCCGGCCGTAGCCCCGGTCGCGGAAGTGCGGTGCGAAGACCTGGCAGCCCAGGAAGGTCCCTTTGAGATTGATCTCGACATTGTCGGAAAAGTCTTCGGGGGTTATTTCCAGAAGAGGGGCCACCTTTGAGCGCCCGGCATTGTTGACCAGGACATCGGTCCCGCCCCACTTTTCGGCCAATGTGGCGAGGACTGCTTCGAAGTCACTCTTCCGGCGGATGTCCAGTGCTCCCGCCCAGACGGTGTCCCCTGAGGGGTCGAGGCTGTCAGCGACCGGCTGGACGGATTCCGCACTGGTGCCTGTGATAGCTACCCGGAATCCTTCCTTGTGAAGCTTACGGGCGATGATTTCGCCGAGTCCGCGGGCGGCCCCTGTGATTAATGCGACGTTGTTCATGGTGCTCCTAGAGGAGGAAGCCGGAGGCGTTGACGGCTGAGTCAGAGTTGACTAGGCGGATGACCTTGAGGTCGATCCTGGCATCGTTGCCGGCTATCTTGATCCGGTGGGTGAGGTCAGCGCCTAGCATCTGGAACTTGTCGCGTTTGAAGCCGACGAGCACCTGCGCTGAACGTAAGGTGACGGTGTCTTCCGTGATCTCCTGGACGGTGAAACGGGAGATTGTTCGGGAGGTGCGGGCCGCAGCGACGGCGGACATGGAGTAGCCCTGTACCAGGCGGGTTACGCGCATGTGACGCATCCGGGCGTCGTCGTAAACCATGTTCAGGGACGATTCGAAGTCCTCAACGTTCGGTTCAACCGGTATGACGTATTTAGCATCTTCTGTGTAGAGGGTCTGCCAGGCCTCGTAGTCCTTATCGTCGAGAAGTTGGGCCTCGAGCCAGATAAGTTCAATTGCGCGGGCGACGCGGGGATCAGACAGGTTGCCGAGACCCAGGTCATAGGGCTCGCGGGCGGGGCGGTTGTCGATCGCTCCCACTTCTTCGGGGGCCTCAGTTGTCATCGCTCATCATCCTTTTCCACATTGCGTACGCTTCGCGCATGCCGGTTTCATCCGTCACGTGCGAGGTCTTCCAGCCTTCTTCAACGGTTTCTTCGCGGCCAAGGCCGCGGTTGACCAGGATCGGCATATCCGGGTTGGCTACTGCTCCGCGCTGTACCCGGTCCCACGCCTCCGAGTCATCGGAGGTGCCAAAACCGAAGGGTCCTTGGAAGTGCTCGTGGATACGGAGCCGTTCGCGGTTGACGCTTTCGGGTCCGCCGTCCAGGCCGAGCGCCATGTGTTGGATTTCGGTTTCATTGACGGAGATGGGGCGGAGCACACGGAAGAAGGACATGGACAGTGAGAGGTTCGGGAACAGGTTCAGGTTGTAGCCGGCGCCGTGCATGGTGCGGACGATGCGGCGCACCTGTTCCTGCGGCATGGTTTCGGACAGCTCATCGATGATATGGCGGAACCGTTCCTGGAGTTCTTCGGAACCGTCATCCTCTTCCAGATCAACGTGTTCGGGGACCATAACGGCAACGCTGTGCCCGTTGCCCAGCGCGTGGGTGACGGCATTGTCGTCGGTCATGAAGGAGAGCATGTCAGCGGTCTCTGCATCGACCGAAGCCATCCAGGAGCGGTGCACGATCGGGAAGTGGTATCCGTCGGTGGTGTTTTCAAGCTGAATCTTCCAGTTGCCGCCGAACCGGAACTTGTGCTCGCCCTGGACTTTCACAGGGAAGCCAGCGCCCTGCTTCATAAAGCGGTCAATCCAGATCTTCGCGTCGCCGAGGAATTCCTCGAGAGGTTCGATGTCCGTCTTGAACGTGGCGAAAATGAGGCCGTTGTAGGACTCTACGCGCAGCTTTTGGAGGGATAGATCCTTCTTTTCGATGACGCCTTCGTAACCGTCCGGGTACGGGATGCCCCGAAGGTTCCCCTCGAGCGAGTACGACCAGGAGTGGTAAGGGCAGGTGAACCCGTTGGCCTTGCCTTTGGGAACCTCGCAGACACTGGCGCCGCGGTGCCGGCAGCGGTTGAGGAGTACGTTGAAGTTGCCTTTGCGATCTCGGTTGACTACGACCGGCTGCAGGCCGACGTGCGCCATTTTGTAACTTCCGGCATCTGGAATTTCGCTCTCGTGAGCGACCCAGACCCAGGTGCTGTAGAAGATCTTTTCCATCTCCCAGTCGAAAATTTCGGGATCGGTGTAGAGCCGGGCAGCAACACGGTCGTCGGCTGCCAATCCGGCGAAACCGCCTGACCGGTCTGTAGTTGGGACAGTCATCGGTACTCCTTCAGTTGCGGGTCAAGTAGGTGTTAAATCTCGGTCGTCTCCGTGCCCAATCCGGGACGAAGAGCTGCTTGTCTGAAAGCGGCTGATAAGGGCAGCGACGCCCTCCACGAGCAGGTGCCAGGGCTTAACCTGCTGGGGCCACGTCGTCACGGATTACGAGGGCCCGCCCGATGCGGGCCTCGATCGTGGCGTAATGCCATAGGGCATGCTCGCCGATCATTGTGGTTCGGAAGAGGTTGCAGGCGCCCTTAACGGTCTCCTGAGTGTCAACATCGGCGAGGATGTAACAGGTCCAGGGCCACCCGGTGGAAGGGCCCACCATGTGGGAGTCGTCATCCATGTTTCCGATGACTTGCACGCCTTGCATGCGTGCCATTTCCGACATCATTCCTGAGAATGCGGTCCAGACACTGCCGATTTCATTCTTGGGGAGGTCGAAAAAATTCTGGTTGATGCCAATGCAGAAAAGCACTCGCAGCGGTTCAGCGGTGGTTGTCACGTTAGCTCCTTGGTGCTGGGTCTAGATGAATGCCGGGATGGACGGCGGGGTGTCCATGAGGACTGCGCCTGCGCCGTCGTAAATGCCGTCGCCGAGGAAGGCATGCTGGGTTACGACGGAGGCGTCCCTGAGGTATCGCTGCATGGGGTTGGAATCGTAGATGGCCGCGGTTCCGGACAGGGTGTAAGCGCTTTGGACTGCTGCCGCCCCGACCTTTGCAACGTGTGTTGATGCCAGGCGAAGGAGAGCTTTTTGCTTGTTTGTGGCCGGGTCGCCGGCGCTGACCGTAGCGAACACTTCTTCAGAAATGTCGTAGAAGAACGCACGGGCCGACAGCAGGGATGCTTCGGCTTTGGCGATGTCGATGCGGTAGTAGGCCCGGTCGGCCAGTTTTGGAGCGCCGGTGATCCCAGTGCGTCCGCTGCCGACCTGGATGGCGTAGTCGAGCGCTGCCCGGCCTGTGCCCAGGTTTACGGCCGCGAGTACCTGGGCAGCATAGGCAATTGCTGGGTAGCGGTACAGGGCCTCATCCACGGTCGGTTCACCGCCCCGTATGAACGTCCATTCATCCGGCACGAACTCTCCCTGCACGCGCAGATCGTTGCTGCCTGTGCCCTTGAGTCCGATGACATCCCAGTTTTCGGCAATCTGAACCTGGCCCGGCCGCAGCAATGCCGTGAGGGGCTTTCCGTTGCTGTTATCTCCGCCGGCCAGCCCAACGCCGATAATGTCCGCGCCCCGGCAGCCGCTTGAGAACTTCCATTCGCCGGTGACGTTCCATCCACCCGGGAGACGGTCCACCTTTTGGATGGGGAAGAGCCCGCCGGCGAATACAACGTCCGGACCGTCTGCATAAAGCTTTGCCTGGGTTTCAAGCGGCAGGGCCGCCAGATATACGAGAGCAGAACCAAAACTCGCGACCCAACCGGCCGAGGCGTCAACGGTGGAGAGGCGCTCAATAATCTTCAGGAATTCAGCCGGCGGCAGGGCATCGCCTCCAAACTGTTTTGGGGTTGCGGCGCGGTAGATTCCTGCCTTTTTGAACTCGGCAATCACATCACCGGGTACGGATTTCTGGTCAGCGAATTCTTCGCGGCGTCGCTCTACCGTCTTCAGCACCTCGTCTAAGGTGGCGCTCGAAGTCGCGTTCAGGACTTCTGTCATGTGAGGCTCCCACTGGTTCAGCATCGAATTTTGTCTGCTTCAAAGCTATGGGGGCGCCGACTACGCAACAATGGGAGATTCTTCGCGGGCCAGCACAGCATTTCCTCGTTTTGCTAAGGAATTCACCTATGCCCAGCGCCGGCAGTCCGGGCGTAAAATTCCTTGTGTCCAACTCCTCTTTAGCTGACGAGCTACCCTTCCCTGACGTTGGCGACTACGCCAGCCTGATGCAGTCGCTGACATACTGCGTCCTCATTCATGATGCCGAGACCAAAGACATCTTGTGGGCCAACCAGGCAGCATGCGACATGCTGGGGTTCAGCCTTGATGAACTGAGGCCCCTCAAGGCGCCTGACATGAGCAGCGCTGATCCGAGATTCGGGCGCTCCATCGGGGTTCATTGGCTACAGGACGCCGTTGACCAGGGGATGAGCCGCATTGAATGGATGTACAAGTCAAAGACCGGGCGCGAATTCCTTTCAGAGGCGATAGCCGTGAGGGTGGAACTGCGCCAGCGGCCGGTCATTATGGTTCAGTTCCGTGACATCGAAAAAGAGGAACTGCTGAAGTCCGACCTGCAGCGAACCGAGGGCAGGCTGCAGGCTTTCCTGCGCCATATGGCCGAAGGAATCCTGGTCGTGGACCAGGATTCGGTCATAAGTTATGCCAGCGTTGCAGGTGGAGAGCAACTCGGCACGGATGCAAACGAGTTGATTGGCACGGCGCTTCTGGGGCTTTGCACGGCGCAGTCCAAGCCGGTACTCCAAAAGGCCCTTGCCAACCCCTACCCGGAAGGTTCCCCTGTTAGCCTGCGTTTGGAAATTGCGCGCCCTGACGGAATCAGGGCCTGGTTCGGCGCCAGCTGCCAGCACATTGCCTTGGAGCACGATCTGACCGGCACGCTGGTGCTTCTTCACGACATATCTGACCAAGTGGCGGCCGAGAAACAACACCGGCGGGACCTTGAGCACCTCAACTATCTCGGCCGCTACAACGCGATGGGGGATATGGCTATGGCCATAGCCCACGAGCTCGGTCAGCCTCTTGCCGCCGCCACAAACTTTATCGACGGAGTGGCTCGCCGGCTGGGCAATCCGACAACCAGCAGCCGCGACCTTGAATATGGCCTGGATAATGCAAAGAAGCAGATCAACAGAGCCAACCAAATCGTTTCCAGCTTGCGCGCGTTCGTAGTTCAGCTTGAACAATCCGAACAGATCGTTGACCTCAACGACATTGTCGAAGACTGCCTCTACTTCATCATGCTCCGGGCACAGCAGCACGACACGGAGATCCAAGTCGTCAAAAGCAACCTGCCCATCTTGATTCGATGCGAAAAGGTACTCACAGGTCAAGTGATATTAAATCTCTGCCACAACGCTATTGACGAAATGTCAGGATGGCCGCCGAAGGAACGCCACGTCACAATTACCACCTACGCGACTGCCGAGTCGGGTGTCTTCCGCGTAGCTGATCGCGGCCAGGGGCTGGCCCACATCCCGGACGGGCGCATTTTCGACGGTGCCTTCACCTCCAAGTCAACGGGAAGCGGCATTGGTCTCGCCCTCAGCCACCGCATCATCACAAGGCAACAGGGCCGTCTATGGGCTGAAGAAAACGAATCGCGAGGCGCTTCGTTCACGTTTGAGCTCCCGCTCGCCGTTGGCGATGAAACCGACGACTGGCAGTAGATCTAGCTCGGGATGACGGGGGGAGGGGGCATCCGATGGCGTTCCATAGCGGGCGGCCCGGACAACTATGACGAACGGATGAGGCCGAGCAGGGCATCGAGCTGGGACATGAGCTGAGCGGGGGTGGAGGTACCAGGGGAGAGGGAAACGCTGATCTGAGCCCCGAGGAGCATGTTCAGTAGGACCGCGGCGAACTCTTCATCCTTCGTCGCTGGACCGGTTTCCCCGGAGGCCCTGGCATGCCGGAGGTGCACGAGGATCTGTTCGCGCCACTGCTCCACTGATTGTTCGTGCAGGGCGGATTTGGATGCGTCGGCCAGTGCGCGTTGCCAGAACGCAATGACGATTCGGGCTTCGCTCTGCTTCTCATCATCCAGCGGTAGTACTTCGTGGCAGAACACACGGAGGGCGGCCAAGCCTCTGTTGTTCCGGGTGGCCTTGACTATTCTTTTGTTCGTTTCCTGAAAGACATGCTCGAAAGCGAAAGTGAGCAGGTGCTCTTTGCTGGGGAAGTAGGGTTTCAGGGCACCATTTGCGAATCCTGCCTCAGCCGCGATTTCCCGCATGGTGGCGCCGCCGAGGCCGTCACGCGCGATGATCCTCCACGTGGCCCCGACCAGTTCGACTCTTCGCTGATCGTGGTCTACAACTTTTGGCAAAAAGACTCCTTGTATTGGGTCCGCTGTGGGGGACCCCATCTAGGTTAACCGGACATTCTCGCTCGTGTCTCACGGGATCGCCGGGTTCAGGCGCAAAGGATGGACAGGACCCGCAAGCTAGCATGGCACCCTCGGCCGCCCGGAGGGTGGAGAGGGTGCCGTGCCTGGGCTTTTCGCTACACCTGAGGGGTCTGCAGGACGTGGCTATCGGATGACTGCTGGACGGAAGGAAGTTCGTCGCCGGGATCACCCTCGCCGCCGTGTCCGATGCCGTCATAGATGGCGGGTTTCTTGTTCTTAAGGTGGTGGCCCCACCACAGTCCAGCGGCTCCTGGCAGGAGGGCAATCGCAGGGAGGATCCAGGAAAGGGGTGATGACCCTGTGGAGCCGATGAGTGCGTCAAAATTCACGAAGATGAGTACGCAGACGAGTCCCAGTGCCAGGGCGCTGAGCAGTGGGGCTATGAGGCGGGTCCAGAGTGAGTGCCCGTGATGGTTGGTACGGAAGTAGCCCCAGACGGAGAGGGAAACCAGAACCATGAGGAACACCAGTCCGAGGGCGGCTGTATTTGAAAGCCACGTGAAGAGAGTCAGGACGGGGAAGAGGGGGCCGAGTTCGGATCCTGTACCCGCGACGGCGAAGATCACTATGGCAATCAGGGCTATGGCGGATTGTGTGAGTGAGCCGGCGACCGGGGCATGCGTGTGACCGTCGACGTAGGCGAGCCGTTGGGGAAGGACACTTTCCCGGGCGAGGGAGAAAATGTATCGCGCCACAGCGTTGTGGAAGGCCAGCAGGGCTGCAAAGAGGCTTGTCAGGAAGAGTACTTGGGCTATGTCGGCCATGATCGTGCCGACATTTTGCCCGATGAAGGCGAACATAAGTTCGGGTCCCATCTCCCGTGAAGCTTCCACGATCTGGCTCGGACCGGTCGCGGTCATCATGGCCCAGGCAGAAAAAGCGTAGAAGGCAGCGATGACAGCTACGGAGATGTAGGTGGCCCTGGCAATGGAGCGGGTGGGGTTTTTCGTTTCCTCGCTGTAGATCGCGGCAGATTCAAAACCCATGAACGAGGCGATACTGAAGGCCAGTACGCCCCCAACACCGGCGGTGAAGAGGTCGCCCGGCAGCAGCCCTGTTGACGACACTCCTTCGGGCTGCACAACGAAGGCGGCCACGTCGAAGATGATGACTGCCAGAAACTCCAGTCCGACCATAACCGCTACGACGCGGACAGAGAGGTCCACCTTGTTCACGCCGAGCCAACCTACAACCAGGAAGGCGACGCCGGCCGTTGCCCACCAGGGGATATCCGAGCCTGTCTTGGCGTTGATGAACGCTGCCGAGGCGAACCCGAAGAGACCATAGACTGCCACTTGGATGCAGTTGTAGGCAGTGAGGGCAAGGAACGAGGAGGCAACGCCGGTTCTCTTTCCCAGCCCTTGGGCAATGTATGCGTAAAAGGCGCCGGCGTTTCGGATCTTTGTGCTCATGGCGGCGTAGCCGACCGTGAACAGGGTAAGGGCCACACCCAGCACAATGAAGGACAGTGGTACGCCCATCACGCCGTTCACGGCGAAGTTGCTGGGGTAGCCTCCGGCGACAACAGTCAGGGGAGCCGAGGCGGCAATGGTCATAAAGACCAGGGCGGGGACTCCGAGCGTGCGCCGGCTCAGTCCAGGGGGGTCCGAGCTGGCCGGTGTATTTGGGGTTTGGTGGGACATTTCAGCCTCCGAGAGGTGGATTTGAGATGCAGGGGAAGTTGTTCGACCGGTGAGTGCTGCAGACACACTTTTCATGGTTTTGCCTGCGGGGGTAGATGGGCACCGGAATGCTTAGGGTGGGGGAGGCACCATCGCATCCCCCACCCGGTTGAGTTATGAAAATTGGGTCACTCTTCGCGGCAAACCGCTGGTCTTAGCCGTTGATTACCTGAGGAACACCCAAGGCTTTGAGGCCTTCCACGCCGAATTCGAGGCCGTAACCGGACTGCTTGGATCCTCCGAAAGGAATCAGAGGGTTAACCATTCCGTGGGCGTTGATCCACACGGTTCCTGCCTGGATGCGTGAGGCGACTTTGCGGGCAGCGGAGGGGTCTGCGGACCAGACCGAGGCGCCCAGTCCGACGTCGAGCGCGTTCGCCATGGCAACTGCCTCGTCCACAGCGCTGTATCGGATGATCGGCAGGGCGGGGCCGAACTGTTCTTCCGCGACCAGGGGGTTGTTGTTGTCGATGTCGGCCACCAACGTGGTGGGGTAGAAGTTGCCGGGCTGCCCGGTGTCCGGGTTGCCGCCCAGCAGGACGCGGGCACCGGATGCCTTCGCCGCCTCCACGAGCCGGGCGACGATGTCGAACTGCTGCCGGTTCTGCAGGGGGCCAAGCACGTTGTTCTCGTCGAGTCCGACGCCCATGGGCATCGCAGCTGCGACCTTGGTGAGTTCGTCGCAGACGGCGTCGTAGATGTCGTCGTGGACGTAGAGGCGCTTGAGGGCCGCGCAGGTCTGGCCGGTGTTGATGAAGGCGCCCCAGAACAAACCTTCAGCAATGGTCTTGGGATCGGCATCGGGCAGGACAATGCCGGCGTCGTTGCCACCCAGTTCAAGGGTCAGCCTCTTGACTGTATCCGCAGATGACTTAATGATCGCCTTGCCCGTGGCAGTGGAGCCGGTAAACATGACTTTGCCGATGGCCGGGTGCTCAGCCAGGCGCGCGCCGACGTCGCGGCCGCCGGAGACCACGGAAAGCAGGCCTTCGGGCAGCTCCTCGTTGATGACCTTGATAAGGGCCAGCACGGACAGGGGCGTGTATTCGGAGGGCTTGACCACTACCGCGTTGCCCATGCGCAGGGCCGGGGCAATCTGCCAGACGGTGATCAGCATGGGCCAGTTCCAAGGACCGATGGCACCGACGACGCCGATGGGCCGGTAGTGCAGTTCGGCGCGTGTTTCGCCGTCGTCGACTACTGTTTCAGGATCCAGCGGCGTGGCAGCGGTGGCGCGGAGCCAGGCGGCGCAGCCGCCTACCTCAAAGCGGGCGTTCGGGCCGTTCAGCGGCTTTCCCTGCTCTCGGGAGAGCAGGTGAGCTAGCTCTTCGGCGGAGCGTTCGACGGCGTCGGCGGCCTTCAGGAGTGCAGCGGACCTCGCCTCGTGCCCCAAAGCGGCCCATGCCGGCTGTGCCGCAGCGGCGCCTCTAATGGCAACTTCGAGGTCTTCGAGGGTGTGCACCGGGGCTTCCCCCACGGGTTCTCCGGTCGCCGGGTCAAATATCGTCCTTGATTTTGCCGTCGACGTCGCGCGTTCCGAGGTGCTGGTGGTTGTGATGATGCTCATCGTGCTCCTTTTGCTGGGTTTACGGGGACCGAGGGTGCGGCGATAAATGCGGGTGGCCCGGCCTCGGCGGAGGAATCTCCTGCCGTCATGGGCTCTCATCAACTGCATGACGTGTGACTCAACACACAGTAGACGCCGAATCCGCCCTCTGTCATCTTTTTTCCACAATTGGCGAAAAAAACTTTTTGAGTCTCGTGTGGCCTTGTGGCGACGATCACAAGGCCGTATTATCTACAGTCATAGAAAAAACTTTCCCGACTTTCACGCGAATGAGGACCAATGACAACCCCCGTACTTCAGGCCGTACCAGTCCACACGTTGGCAAGCCCCGACGAAATAACAGCGGTCCAGTCCCTGCTGCGTTCAAGCGGACTCCTCAGCCCAGAGAAGCGGATTGCCTATCTGGGGCTTCTGGATCCTTCACGTGCCCAGGAAGGACAGGACCGCCGGTTCCGGGTCTTCATCCATGACGTCTCCGGCGCGGCACCTGTGGACGTCGTGGTTTCCCTAACCCGTGGGAAAGTCCTCTCCGCCACTCAACTGGACACCAATGTCACCGGCGAGCTTCCAGTCCTGGAAGAGGAATTCGAGCTGGTGGAGATTCTGCTTTCTACGGATGAGCGCTGGCTGGATGCCCTGGCTGCACGCGACTTGGACGTCGCCAAGGTCCGTGTTGCGCCGCTGTCGGCCGGCGTGTTCGACTACCCGGAGGAAAGGGGAAAGCGCATCCTGCGCGGTCTGGCGTTCGTCCAGGATTTCCCGGAGGACAGCGCCTGGGCACACCCTGTGGACGGGCTTGTGGCCTACGTGGACGTGGTCAATAAGGAAGTCACGCAGGTCATTGACCTCGGCCCCATGCCGATCCCAGTCGAGCACGGAAACTACACGGACCCGGAACTGACCGGGCCGCTGCGCACCACCCAAAAGCCCATCAGCATCACCCAACCCGAAGGCCCCAGCTTCACCGTCACCGGCGGCAACCACATTGAGTGGGAAAAGTGGAGTGTGGACGTCGGCTTCGACGCACGCGAGGGTGTTGTCCTGCACAACCTCGCCTTCCAGGACGGGGACCGCAAACGCCCCATCATCAACCGGGCCTCCATCGCCGAAATGGTGGTGCCGTACGGGGACCCGTCACCCATCCGGTCCTGGCAGAACTACTTCGACACCGGCGAATACCTCGTGGGCCAGTACGCCAACTCCCTCGAACTCGGCTGCGACTGCCTGGGCGATATCACCTACCTCAGCCCGGTCATTTCCGACGCCTTCGGCAACCCGCGGGAGATCCGCAACGGCATCTGCATGCACGAGGAGGACTGGGGCATCCTCTCCAAGCACTCCGATATGTACACAGGCATCAACTACACCCGCCGCAACCGCCGCCTGGTGATCTCCTTCTTCACCACCATCGGCAACTACGACTACGGCTTCTACTGGTACCTCTACCTCGACGGCACCATCGAATTCGAAGCCAAGGCAACCGGCGTCGTCTTCACCTCCGCCTACCCCGAAGGCGGCTCGGACAACATCTCCCAGCTCGCCCCCGGACTGGGCGCCCCGTACCACCAGCACCTCTTCAGCGCCCGCCTGGACATGGCCATCGACGGCTTCACCAACCGCGTCGAGGAAGAAGACATCGTCCGGCAGGCCATGGGCGAAGGCAACGAACGCGGCAACGCCTTCTCCCGCAAGCGCACAGTACTGGCACGCGAATCCGAGGCCGTCCGTGAAGCCGATGCCCGGGCCGGCCGGACCTGGATCATCTCCAACCCCGAGTCCCGGAACCGCCTGGGCGAACCCGTGGGCTACAAGCTCCACTCCCAGAACCAGCCCACCCTGCTGGCAGACCCGGGATCATCCATTGCCCGGCGTGCTGCGTTCGCCACCAAGGACCTGTGGGTCACGCGCTACGCCGGTGACGAGGAGCGCTACCCCACCGGCGACTTCGTGAACCAGCACTCCGGAGGCGCGGGCCTGCCGGCCTACGTCGCCCAGGACCGTGATATTGACGGGCAGGACATCGTGCTCTGGCACACCTTCGGCCTCACGCATTTCCCGCGCGTGGAGGACTGGCCGATCATGCCCGTGGACACCGTCGGCTTCAAACTCCGCCCCGAGGGGTTCTTTGACCGCAGCCCCGTTTTGGATGTACCGGCTAACGCTGCCGGTTCGATGTCTTGCCACAGCTCTGCCGCGGAATCCGCACATGGTTCCGCCCACGGCGAAGCCGCCAGACACTGCCAGTGAGCATCACCCGGAATCGTTAATGAACTCGACGGCAGGACGGCGCCGGTCAGCCGGACCCGTCCTGCACCCCCGGATCTGCGCAGCCCTGACGGCTGTCTCCTGTCTGGTGCACGTGTGGCTCGCTGCAGCAGGTCACCATGACGCCTGGCTCGGCGTGCTCATGATTGCGCTGGCGGCCGTTTGCGTCCCATGCGCAGTTCATATCTGGCGAAACAGCCGTGTCGGTGCCCTCCACCAGGTGACCCTCGCGGCCTTGGCCATGGTTGCCCTGCACACCGTTCTGTTGCTGGGAGCGGGCGGTGGCGGACACCACCACGGTGGGGTACCGGCGTCGAGCGCTGTCGATACTTCCGGTGCTGCCGGACTGTTGCTCGTGATCTGTCTGGAAATCACGACGGCGTTGCTCGCCGCGACGCTGGTAGCCAGGCTAAGGTCTCGCGCCCAACGTCACGCTTCTCCTCCTCACGTCGGGGACTGAGATTTAGTTGGCCGAGGACCCAATGCTTTTTCAAAGCCCCTTGCCGGGATGCGTCGGCGCGGCGCGAGCCTCCCCAATGGCTCCATCTGTCCCGTGCACTGATGTGCGGACCTCGGCGCAATCTCGGTGGGGGAGTGCGCTCAGCCGGCTTCGGGTGCTTCGTCCAGCCGCTGGAGAAGCAATCGGAAACTGCCCCATGGTCGGTGGTGACGCATTTTCGTCCGTTCCTGAACTTCACCAACGTTTCGATCTGCTCATTGCCCTGAAAATGGCCGGGGTGAGACGCCACCACGGAATCGTTCCCCTGCTGGACAATGACGAGGAACTGGCGGTTGTTCAGGGCTGCAGTTGTGGGACGACTTCGGCGAGGGATGCCGCGATCACCTTGACGCTCGCGACCAGCCTAGAACCGAGTCGCCTCTGCACGTGCGCTGTTGACCATGAGCGCCGAAGTCTGTTCCCTGCGTGCATTCTTGTACTCGGTGTATCGACACCCTGCCCGGGGGTGTGATCGACTCGACGTCTCGTCAATCGCGTCACCGCCCTCCAAAGAAGGAGTCTTCTGTGTCAGAAGCAAACACCAATCTCGCCCGCGATAAACTCGGCGTCGGTTCAATCGTTTTTCTCGTTCTCGCGGCAGTAGCTCCGGTGACAGTGCTGATCGTGGTGCTCCCGCTCGCAATCGGGCTCGGCAACGGAGGTGGCATTCCCGTTGCCATTCTCCTCGTGGCGGGCGCGCTGCTGCTCTTCGCGGTCGGCTACGCACAGATCACCAAGGAGCTGACCAACGCCAGCGGGTTCTACGCGATCGCGGTGAAAGGCCTTGGCAAGACCGCGGGTCTCATTACGGGCCTCATCGCCACGATCGGCTACAACGCCTTCGTGGCCGGCGCGCTCGGCACTATCGGTTTCTTCGCGGGCTCGGTGGCGTTTCCCGCACTCTTCGGTGTGAAACTGGACTGGTTCCTCACCGCCGTGGTGCTGATGGTCGTCGTCTTCCTGCTCGCCCGCTCAGGCATCCACGTGAGCGCCATCGCCCTCGGCGTCGCTCTCGTTCTCGAGATCACCCTCGTGCTCACCTTCGGCCTCTCGGTGCTCTTCACGACGGGCTTCGATCTGAGCATCTTCCGGCCCGAAATCATCATGGGCGGTTCGCTCTGGATCGGGCTGCTGCTCGCGGCCACCGCCTTCATCGGCTTTGAAGCCACCGCGCTCTTCGGCGAGGAGGCGAAGGACCCCCGCAAGACCATCCCCCGCGCCACCTACGCCGCGGTCATCATCATCGGCCTGATGCACGCGTTCGCCGCCTGGGCGATCGTCAGCGCCCTTGGTGTCACCAAGGCACAAGACGCAGCACTCCAGCACCTCGAGGGCGGCGACCTCACTCTGATGGTTATCGCCGATCACCTCGGGCCGATCGGCGTGACCGTCGCTTTGATCCTGGTCGTGGTCAGTCTCTTCGCCGCACAGCTGGCCTTCCATAACTCGGCCGCTCGATACCTCTTCGCACTGGGTCGTGCCCGCGTCCTGCCACAGTGGCTTGCGAAGACCAACTCCCAGGGATCGCCGGAGCGCGCGCTCCTGGCGAACGCGCTGTTCGCTATCGTGATTGTGGCGATCTTTCGATTCGTCTTCCCGGATGTGCCGCCCATCTTTACAATTGTGCCCGTGGGTATCGGCTTCGCGACCCTCGCCATCATCATTGTGCAGGCGATCGCAGCCATCTCGGTGGTGGCGTACTTCCGCAAGAAGGGCGACCGACGCTGGTGGAGCACCTTCATCGCCCCGGGTATCGGCTTCCTCGCACTCGCGCTGTTCAGTATCATGGCGCTGGTCAACTTCCCGACGGTCGCAGGATCTGAGGAGCCGTATGTGCTGGTAATGCCCTGGATCCTCGTTGCTGCCGTCATCGGTGGCATCGCCTACGGCGCCTACTTGAAGGCCAAGAAGCCCGAGGTCTATGCAGGGCTCTCCGCTGACCTCGAGGACTTCGACCAGGAACTCCGGGAAGTCACAGAGGATGCGAGATGACGACCAATGTGATACAGAACGCAGACGAACGCGTTTCGCTCGGCCTACCCCGACGCGTAGCCATCACCGGTGGAGCCTCCGGCATCGGCCTCGCCTGCGCTCGGCTGTTCCACGAGTCGGGTGCGGGGGTCGGCCTCATTGGGCGCTCTCGACAACGTCTTGAGGCGGCTGCCGCAACGTTCGCGACCGACAATGGCGCAGCACAGGTTGTCGTCGCCGAGGCCGATGTGGCGGACGAGCAGGCGGTTGCGGGCGCGATGGATGACATCGCCCACCGGCTCGGCGGACTCGACGCACTGGTAATTTCCGCCGGCATCGACGGAGAGATGGGCGCAGCGGTGCTTGAGGTCACGGCGGCCGGCTTCCGCGAGGTGCTCGAAGTGAACGTCCTCGGCGCTTTCCTCGCGGCGAAGGCCGCTCTCCCTTACCTCAGGAAGTCGGACGCCGCGACGATAACCCTGATTGGCTCGGACTCCGGCTTCGTCGCGGTTCCCGGGATGCTCGCCTACAACGCCTCTAAAGGCGCGATCGTCCAGCTCACCCGAGCTCTCGCGGTCGAGCTCTATGACACCGACCGGATCCGTGTGAACAGCATCGCACCATCGGTCGTCGATACGCCCATGGCCCGCCGCGGCCTCGGTGATGAGGTCATGGACAACCCTCTTTTCCCGATGCAGTCGGCCGAGGACATCGCTTGGTCAGTGGCGTACGTTGCCAGCCGTCGCGCTCGCGCCGTTAATGGGCAGAGCCTCCTCTCCGACTTCGGTTACACCGGCCGGTCGTCCTTCCCTGCCTAGTTCCTGTACTTCCTGATGGGGACACACCGATACAAAACGCATGGTCGGGCTCGACGGAGCCCGACCATGCTCGTTCCACGACAGCGCCCAGCGAAGCGCAAAGCATCTCGCGGCGGAACTGACCCACTGAGACCCGATCCGGCCTGCCGGGTGTGGCAGTGCGCTTGCAGACAATACTGTGCACGTTTCGGCAAGCCCAAGGCAATATCTTGAAATCCAACTAGGCAGTACTCAATGAGGAGGAAACATGAAAACCTACGAAAGCCTGCTCGCGGCAGTTACTGCGAAGGACGGCACGAGCAACGAGGTGATCGACCCGGCAACCGGTGAGTTGATCGGGCTGGCACCGGTTCAGGGCGTCGACGAGCTCTCGACGCTCATCGACAAGGCCGAAGCAGCTCAGCCCGCCTGGGCTGCGCTCACCGATGAAGAGCGTCGACAGCACATGCACCGTGCGGCCGACGCAATTGAAGCCTCAGCGGAGGCTCTCGCTGAGCTTCTGTCGCGCGAGCAGGGCAAGCCCCTCAACGGTCCCAATGCACGTTTCGAGGTCGGTGGCTGCGTTGGTTGGCTTCGGACTGCGGCTGACACGCCTCTCCCTGTGGAAACACTGGTCGATGACGGAGAGACTTACGCTGAGATGCATTACCGGCCCATCGGGGTTGTCGGCGCAATTACCCCATGGAACTGGCCGATGATGATCGCTATCTGGCAGATTGCCCCGTCGATTCGCATGGGAAACACCGTTGTAATCAAACCAGCCGAAACTACCAGCCTCTCGGGCCTCGCCCTGTCGGCCGTGATGAACCAGACGCTGCCTGATGGGGTGCTCAATACGATTTCCGGTCCGGGCAACCCCGTCGGCGATGCGCTGGTCCGCAACCCGAAAATCGGCAAAGTCATGTTCACCGGCTCTACCCCGACTGGCAAGAAGATTATCGAGGCAAGTGCCCTCAACGTCACCCGCCTGACGCTCGAACTTGGCGGGAATGACGCCGGCATCGTGCTACCGGATGTCGACCCGAAGGCAATCGCCGAAGGTCTCTTCTGGGGTGCGTTCATCAACACTGGCCAGACCTGTGCCGCTCTCAAGCGCCTCTACGTTCACGACACCATCTACGAAGAAGTCGTCGACGCGCTTGCAGACTTCGCGAAGAACGTTCCCATGGGCCGCGGTCTCGAGGATCAGAATGCCCTCGGCCCGCTCCAGAACAAGAAACAGTTCGAGATTGTGGATCGCCTCGTCGAGTCGGCGAAGGCTTCCGGCGCACGTGTGGTGATGGGCGGCAACCCCAAGCGCGACGCAAAGGGATACTTCTACCCGACCACGCTCGTAGCTGACATCGATCCGCAGAATGACCTGGTGGTTGAGGAGCAGTTCGGTCCGGCTTTGCCCATTATTCGTTACACGGACCTCGACGAGGCGATCTCACACGCGAATTCTCTTGAGGTTGGGCTCGGAGCCTCAATCTGGAGCGCCGATATCAAGCGCGCGCGCGAGGTGGCTGCCCGAATCCAAGCCGGCACCGTCTGGATCAACGCACACGGCATGGTTGACCCACGAGTGCCCTTCGGCGGCGCAAAGCAGTCCGGTTACGGCATGGAGTTCGGTGTCGAGGGCCTGAAGGCAGTATCTCAGCCGCAGGTCGTTAACGGCTAAGCACACCGAGTACGAACCAGTCCAAACGCTCTTCCCGCGCTCCCCGACAGGGGTGCTGGAAGAGCGTTTTGGGCCTCTCCCGACATGCGCAGCGGCGTCCTGCCCTTCCGCTGCAGCTAGCGTGCCGCGAGTCCTTCAACCAGGCGGGTGAACCCCTTTTCCGCGTCGGACACCTCACACGCTCCACTCGCAACTGCTGCAGCCGCCTCACGTAATGCGCCCACCAACAAAATGGCCACTGAGCCCGGAGGCACATCCGCGGCAACTGTGCCCTCCTCCTGTGCTGCAACGAGGGTCCCCCGCATTAAGACGGCACTTGCGGAGGATCCAATTCCACGCTCGTCGCCCTCCGGGATGAGCGCAGGCCCCGAAACATTGAAAAAGTATCCGATGCGTTCAACTCGGGCGAGTTCATACATCACGCGAGCGTGCGCAAGCAGCCGGGTCTGCCAGGAATCAGCCTCAGCCACTCCGACGCGGGTTCGTGCCGCGACTTGATGGCCCAGCTCGGCGTACGCTGCCCGTAAGAGCTCCTCGCGGCCCCCGGGGTAATGGGCATATATAGTTCCCCGCGAAAGACCTGCTGCATCTGCTACGCGATCGATAGTGACACCGTCGATACCGTGCTCGCCGATGAGGGCCAGTACGGCATCGACAAGTTCTTCACGAGTGCGCTCATACCGCCGCTCCCGCAGGGTGGGTATTGCTTTGGTCTCGGACATCATCTTTCAAGACTATCGATTTGCAGATGCAATTATCCCGCCCGGAATCAGTGCCATAGGGCTCTTCCGATTTTAGATGGGGCGGTGGGGACGCGGGGCGGGATGGCCGGCCCGAGGAGGTCGGGCCCGTCAATGTTTTACCATGCCTTCTGAATCTATTTTCTAGACTCAGAGTATAGAAAATGGACTTGATTTTGATATGCTCGCCTCATCCACTTGGAAGGATCCATATGATCAACGTTGATCTCGCCGCTGCCGCGCAGCTCGCTGCCCTGGCCCTACCGCACTACGGTCTCGATCCCGCTACCACGCTCACCCTCCTGAAGTACCGGGAAAACTTTGTCTTCTCGGCGCACTCGGACGGCGTCGACTACGTGGTTCGCGTGCACCGTCAGGGATACCACTCCGATGTTGAGCTGGCGAGCGAAGTTGAATTCGTCCATGCGCTACACGCACAGGGTGTCGCGGTACCGCAATTCATCCGCACCCACGATGAGCGCACCTTCTGTGTCGTCGGGGAAACCAGCCCGTACGGAGCGCACCAGGTTGACCTCCAACTACTGCTTGCAAACCACGGCAGCTTTGGCGCAGAGGCGACAGCGTTTGACGGAACAGCGCAACTGCCCCCCTCGGACTTCGCCGAGCTCGGCACCTTGCTGGCGCGCGTTCACGACGCTACTGAGCGCTCCGGCTACACTATGAGCGTCCCGGGCCAGGACTGGGATCTAGCTGGTCTCACCGGGCCGAGTTGGGCGTGGGGGGATCCGCTGCGACTCCCCGAACTCGCAGGTCAAGACCTCGAAACCGTCGAGGCAGCAATTGCCCAAATGCGCAAAACCTTGGCTGCGTACGGCGCACACCCGATGCGATACGGGCCCATACACGCCGATCTCACTCCCGAGAACGTACTTCGTACCCACAACGGCCTCGTGCTGATCGACTTTGATGACTTCGCACAAGGCTGGCACCTGTTCGATCTCGCCACCGCCCTCAACTTCTTCCTCCCCCACCCGCGCTACGAGGAGTATCGCGTCGCATTGTTCGGCGCCTACGAGGCGGTTCGCCCGTTTGAGGAGTGCGACCACGCCGCGTATCCCGCCATCACGCTTGCCCGAGCCCTGACCTACCTCGGCTGGGCTGCGGACCGCCGGGGAGATGACACCGCCGAATTCGTGGCTTCAGACTTCATCGCCTGCGTCGTGGATCTCGCCCACGCGCTGCTCGCCGCCCAACCCGACACCCACCCAGCCCCACAGAGGCTCGAACGGACTCGCAAATGACCATTACCGAAAAACTCATCGCTCGCCGCAATCGAACCCTCGGTTCACACTCGCCCCTCTTCTACAACGAGCCGCTACAGTTCGTGTCCGCCAAAGGCGTGTGGTTCACGGATGTACACGGTGACCGGTACCTCGATGGATACAACAATGTCCCGCACGTGGGCCACTGCAATGAGCGCGTGCTGAGGGCCCTTGCGGATCAAGCGTCAACACTTAACGTGCATACGCGCTACCTGAATGACCGAGTAATCGATTACGCGGAACAGCTGCTTGCAACGTTCGATGACCACCTGAACCGCGTATTCTTTACGAACTCCGGCTCCGAGGCGAATGAACTAGCACTGAGAATTGCGCGCCAGCACACCCGTTCCAAGGGCGTAATCGTCTCCGACTTCAGCTACCACGGAAACACCAGTTCGCTCGCAGAACTCACCACGGCGCTTGACACTCAAGAGTCACTGGCCGATCACGCCCGGGCATTCCACGTCCCAGACATGGATCTGGAAACTCGCGACGAAGCGGCAGTGCTTGCCACTGCTCTCACCGAGTTTGATGCGCTGATCACTTCTCTTGTGGATTCCGGACATGGAGTCTCTGCTTGCCTATTCGATTCCCTGTTCTCGAGCGAGGGCATGCCCCGTCTGCCTGAGGGCCTCATCTCCGGCGTGATCGATCGTATCCACGCCGCCGGAGGCCTGGTCATCGCGGACGAAGTACAGAGCGGCTTTGGTCGTACCGGAACGCACATGTGGGGCTACCAGCGCGTTGGCATGGTCGCGGACCTGGTCACACTCGGAAAGCCCATGGGCAACGGCCATCCGATGGCGGCGGTCGTCACGAGCGAAGCGCTTCTCGAGGAGTTCGGGTCCGCGAACATGTTTTTCAACACCTTCGCCGGCAACCCGGTATCCGCGGCAGTCGGAGAAGCCGTGTTGCGGGAGATGGCAGATCGCGACCTCATGGAGCAAGCCCGAGTGATCGGAGCATCCGCTTCCACCGCGTTTAACGAATTTGCTGCACGGTACGACTTCATCCGCTCGGCCAAGGGTGTCGGAACCTTCCTGGGTCTCGATTTCGGGGTGGACGGTGCGCCTGCCCCGGCTCTCGCCAAGAGAGTCGTCGAATCGATGAAGGCACGGAAAGTGCTCATCTCCAGGGTCGGCCCCCACGACAACGTCCTGAAGGTCCGCCCGCCACTCACATTCAGCTCCAAGGAACTCCCGATTCTGCTCGACGCACTGCAAGCATCACTCGACGAAATTTAGGGCGGGTCCGGATGTCGGTTCAGAGAACCCGGCATCAAGTTGGTCAAGAAGGGGGTCGGCCAAGATCAGAATAACGTCACACCAACCGTGACGGCAGTCTAAACAATGGCGTAAGGACAGTGCGAGGTGGATATGTTGCGGGGCAAAATTCACGAGGTGACAGCAAGAATGCATGCGGACGATCACGCGTCGTACCGCAACGCGATCGCAAAGTCGTTTGTGCCTCTGCGGATTACTCCCGCGCACGAGTTTCCGTTTTTTGCAGATATTCGTACAGCTGGCGCCGGCGATGTTGTTTTCACCGAAATCTCTTCCACCGCACAAACTGTCGAGCGAACTCCAAGCATGATTGCGCGCGGCGGAAGCTCCTACTATAAGGTCAGCCTTCTCCTGTCGGGCACGAGCACCCTCGTCCAGGATGGCCGCGAACTCGTGATGCGGGAAGGGGCGTTGTCGGTCTACGACACCTCACGACCATATTCTGTCCTGTTCGACGGGGAGTTCCGCAACCTCATCATGATGTTCCCGAAGGAGTCGCTCAGCTCCGTCCCACAGTTGGACCAACTCTCCGCCGCCCCCCTCAGCGCCATGCACCCGCTCGCACCGATTCTTTCAGCGTTCATCTCAAGTTTTCCTCAGCAGTTCAGCAGTCTGGCTGGTGCAGCACGGATGAAACTCGCCGACACAAGCCTCGACCTAGCGAAAGACCTCTTTAGCGGGATACTTGGCTTTCAATCCGAGCAAGTGGACACACGTCAGGCCCTACTCAGTAAAATTTGGAAATACATTGAGGTGAACCTTGCATCACGCGAACTCACCCCAAACAGCATCGCAGCAGCTCACTACATCTCGACTCGCTATTTGCATACACTATTCAATGAGACCGGCACCACAGTTGCCGCGCTCATCAAAGAGCTCCGACTTGAGCGCTGCTATGCAGATCTCGTTGACCCCTTGCGCGCGGCACACGGCGTTGCGGCCATCGGCGCGCGTTGGGGCTTCTTGGATGCTGCCCACTTCAGCCGCACCTTTCGGGCCGCGCACGGCCTATCCCCCACGGAGTTTCGCCACTCTCACAGAAGGCTTGATCGCAGTGACGCCCCAAATGGACGATTCTGAGGGACACTGAATGGGTGATTTTTACCCAACGTCGCATCACTTAAGCAAATTGTGGGCTGTTTGTTGAGCCGATCGAAATGCACCTAGGCAAGTTCCCAGTTCCGCGATTCACGAGGCCGCGCGGTGATTTTCGCGGCGACTTCGGCGTGGCCAGATTTCGACGTGGGCACCGCCCTGCGGGATGCGTCTGTTCCTGTCACCTGACCGCGCAGCACCAGCGGCGTGCCCGCCTCATCGCCTAATCATCCACACCCGCTATTTGAACGACAGGGTGGTGGATTATGCGGCCGATCCGCATCCCCGATATGGACCGCACCACCATGAGCGAGTCTGACTTGTTGGGCTTGTCTCTCGCAGAAGTGGATGCTGCGATCGATTCTCTTGCCAAATCCGGGCATGGTCTAGCGGGGTTCCTCTTCGACTCACTGTTTTCCACTGAGGGACTAAACACGTTGCCTGCCGGGTACATCCTGGGCGTCACCGAGCGTGTACATGCAGCAGGCGGACTTGTCGTTGCAGATGAAGTGCAGTCGGGTTTCGGACGAACCGGCACGCATTTGTGGGGGCACCAGAACATTGGCGCTGTCGCTGACTTCGTCCCGCTCGGCAAGCCCATGGGCAATGGGCATCCCATCGGAGGTGTAGTCACTAGTAGTCGCATGCTGGATCACTTTGGGCCGCACAGCAACTACTTCAACACCTTCGCGGGAACCCCCGTTTCTGCCGCGGTGGGAAGCACAGTCCTGGCCATCCTCGCGGACGAGCAGCTCCCCGAAAAGGCCGCTGTCCTTGGCCTGGCGATCAAGGACGCCCTGGAAGCCTCCGCGCGCAGTATCCCTTCCTTGGGCCCGTTAAGGGAAGCGGCCTCTTTTTCGGCTTCGAGGTCTTCAGCGATGAAACGCAACAGAAGCCCTCCGCAGAACGGACCAAACGGCTGGTGGAAGCAATGAGATACAACCGGGTACTGATCAGTCGGATCGACAGAGACGACAGCGTTCTGAAGATTCGACCGCCGCTGGCCTTCAGAAGTGAGCGCGCGGATCAACTGCTTGACGCATTGAAAATTTGTCTCCAGCAAGCCTGAGTCGAGGCAGACGGGGGCTGGTGAGTACTCGTCCACCTCATAGGGCTAGCGCCCTGGCCAAGTAGCCCATCATGGAACGTTCGGCTGGTGTCGGGGAATGGCCTTCCCGCACTGTCCCTGGCCCGCCGGCTATTCGGCACCTAAGGATTGCAAGGCGGACCGACAGCCCACGCCTGCTTCCGTTGTGGAGTCAGCGAGGGCCGAAACTTCTACTTCCGGCACATGTAGAGCCGCGGGAACGGGCCAGCTCCCCATGCCGTGATTGGCTGCCGGCAGGCTTGATCATGTGGTCAGGTCCCAAGGTGGGGGCCTACTGTTTGCAAAGTTCCCGCGGGTCGGGAGCCGGTTTCAGAAACGGGGATCGCGCCGGCGTCGAGGCAAACAGGTAAAAAAGGATGGCTGTTCAACAGGGGCAAACGGGATTACAAGCCATTGGCCCCCGTAGAACTCCACGTACGAGTCCGAAGGGCAACCGGCGTAGGCCTCTTCTCGTGTCATGCCGATCAATTCCTTTCAAACCGCGTAGTGGTGTTGATCACATGATCAAGTCTAGTCCCGACTTGGCCAAGTGGTCAAGAACTTCACGACGCTCGACTCCGGCCCGGAGGTGCCCGTAAACAAGCCAATGGCTGTGTTGTCGTAGGTGCCGTGGCGCCTCCCGCCAGACACCTATTGATCAACTGATTCAGAGTTTATGGCGTAAGGCGCGGCCCGGCTCGCCTGCGGGTTGGACGTTCAATCGGATACTGCTCCCTCATCAGCTGAGCCATCTGGATGCCCACCCGATCCGATGCTTCCCGGTCGTTTGAATGCGAAGGTGGGCGAGTTGCCAGGCGCTAAGCCGCAGATTGTCCTATTGGCGTTAGATTGAGAGCTTCCCACCGTCGAATTGGCCAAGCGTCCAAGTAGACTGGGATACACCAAGAATATTCCGGGATTCCGCGCTTCTGAGAAGAGCGGCAGCGAGGAGGCAGCATGCCCCAGGATCATCAGCCTGTCAGTTACCGCCGGCGGCAATTCGTGGACGCCGCCATTACAGTGATCAGTCGGGAAGGCGTGGCTAAGGCCACAACCCGCCGAATCGCAGAAGTTGCCCAGCTTTCCACGGCGAGCCTCCACTACTGCTTCGCGACCAAGGAGGATCTCTTTCACGCAGTCTATGAAGCCATCACTGCCGCTGGCTTTGCCGAAGTCGGTGTAGTGGTACAGCAAGAGGTAGGGCTACATCAGGGCGTTGCGGACATAACGCGGTCATTCGCGAAATGGGCTCGGAGCAGTCGCGACATGCAGCTCGCCACCTTCGAACTCACGACGTGGTCTTTACGGAGTTCAGACTCCCAACATTTGGCCAGGCGGGTTTACCGCCGCTATTTGGACGGTTGTACCCAGCTACTTCGTGAAGTTAGGACCGGAGAGGAACTCGATGTTGATATCGAGACACTCGCTCGAATGCTTATTGGCGTCATGGACGGTCTGACGCTGCAGTGGCTTTCGTTCGACAGTTCGGTGGAGGACATGTTGACGGAACCATACGTGAAGATGTTGCAGAGCGCGCTCCCCACCATGAAATATGAACGCGGAATGGCTCGCTTGGTGTAGTTACGACCGCCTCTCGAAGCTTCTGCTTGCGGTCCGCTCTTTCCCCGTATGGTTTGGCTGTCCATAGCGGGTTACCGTTCTCGTTTCCGGCGGCATGTTTGGCTCGTTCACCTACACCCTCACAGAAGTGTCAGGATTCGACGCCTCCACCGCGCCCTTGCTCCTGATGGCATTCGGGGTAGGTCTCTTCGTCGCCAACACCTTCGGCGGCAAGGCAGCAGGCCGAAATCGCGACCGAACTCTCCTCAGGGTCTTGCTCTTCTCCTGATCGTCAGAGTGGTCTTTGCCATGACGGCCAGTAACCAGATTCTGGCGGTTCGGCGCCCTGGACCAGCTGGGCTGCCTGTTCCGGGGTAAGGGACTTTTTCTGGCCTTTGTAGGCGCCGCGCTGTTGGGCGGGTCGGATGCCTTCCCGTTCGGTCCGAGCCAGTGCGGCGAGTCGGTCAACAGTCTTGCCGCGCCGCCAGAAGCGGTCCCCATGTTGGATAATCTCGGCCGCAAGATGCGGTTTCATTCCTCAAGAGCTGTAGGAGCGGGGCCTGCGGTTCGGCCCTGGCTCATTCAGGGCTGCCTGGACGGCCTCGATGATCTCGGGCGAATCCGGCGCCACAGCGGAGGCAAACGTGCCGCGACGGCGCCGTCGCGGGCTACCAGAAACTTCTCAAAGTTCCATTGCACCGGCTCCGGGAGTCCGGTAGGCCGGAATTTGGTCAGCTCAGCATAGAGCGGGTGCTGGTTCCTGCCATGGACCTCGGCCTTGGTGGTCAGCGGAAACGTTACACCGAAGTTGCGTTCGCAGATTTCGGCGATCTCGGTGTCGGCGGCCGGTTCCTGCCCGGCAAACTGGTTGCAGGGCACTCCAAGGACAGTGAAGCCCTGCTCTCGGAAGTTGTTGTGCAGCACCTCAAGCCCGGCGTAGTGCGGGGTAAAACGACACTGGGAGGCGATGTTCACCACCAGCACCACCTCGCCCTTGAAGCGGCCGAAATCATGCCCGCTCCGTCTATGAGGGTCAGGGGAATGGAGTGAAGAGCGGTCATAATGCTTCCTCACAAATTGTTCGTCTGAAGTGGGGTGCAGGGCTGTGTCCAATACGTCCAACGAGGCGTTGAGCAGCTCCGGCAACCCGGCCCGGGTTCGGAATGAGCGGGGATGTGAACAGGTAGGGCTTCATTCACACAGGAGCCGTGGTGATCCGGAAACCACCCTATACTTGCCACCACTGAGTAACTTCAAGGCCGGATTAAGAGCCATCATTGCTGTGAACCCTGAGCCTTTGCTCGTCGGCTCCACTGACCTTTAAGGCAACTGGATACAATAGTCGCTAGGGGCGCGCCCGCCGATCTTTTCCGTAAGTCGGGCGGCGCAATCAAGGGTGCGCGACACGATTTCTCGGAATCGTTCCTTGGTGGCACCATGTCCGAATCCACTCACGACTACCTCGAAGGCCACACATTGATCTTGTCCAAAGACAGGTACCTGGATGAGGGTTGCATGGGCTGCAGGTTCGGGATGGCGGCAATACTCCGCGTAGGCGGACACCAGGGAATCCCACACGGGCGAAAGCGTACCCCAATCGCCTTTAGCTGAAGAAAAAGCTGCGCTGAATTGCTCGCTTCTCGTATGGCCAAAGGAAATTGCATAGCCGTTTTTTCGCACAAGCGTCAGGATTTCCTCGATCAGCGCCGCATCTACCCGCCCTCTCATGTGACGGGAGCCTTCGATCCAAGTGCGGCGTAGTGCTGGGGTGGACCAGGCCGCGAAGCCGGGATCGATTGGAGCGGCGAAGGGGAAGTAAGTGCCGACGTACGGTGATCGACTATCAGATGCAGTCAGCACGACCACCGTGTCCTGAACTACCGTTGAGATGGAACACTCCAGTTCTAGGCTTAGAGATAACTCCTCGACCTCATCACCGAGGCTGGTCGCGAGACGCAGCTGACCGCCCAGGTTCTTGAGGTTGAAATCATGCCGGGGGATCGTGAATGAACCGTACCCACCGTTGAGAAAGACCAATGGCAGTCCACCTGTTCGAGGACCCAGCCCGAAGTCCGTTACCTCGCCAAGAACCATTACGTGATCACCGGCAGGGTGGATGTCGTGGACGGTGGCGTCAAACCATGCAATAGCGTCCTTGAGCCTGGGGATGCCGCCCTCGTCGAATTCCCACTCCTGGCCCGCGAAACGTTCGTCGATTGCCGCGCTGAAAAATGCACGACACAAGTCTTCGTGGCCGGCCCCAAGGACTGACGCGCGGAAGCGGCCAGCACGCTCGATTTTGGCGTAGGTACTTGAGGTCTTCTGGGGCAGGAAGCCGACCAGAGGGGGATCTTCGGAGACCGACGTAAACGTTCCGACAATCATCCCAACTGGTTGTCCGACGTCATCGACCGTTGTGATGATCGTGACGCCGGTAGGGTACTTCCCGAGAACCTGACGCCACTGTGACTTCCGTTCCGGGTGATTCCTTGGAGGAGTATCTATCCGGTCTTTCTGACTGCGCATTCTGACTTTCCTTCTTTTGTTCAGGCTTAGTAGAGCTCGATGACAAGCTTGTCTGAAAGTGCGCGGGAGACGCAGAGCGCAATGTCCTTCCCTGCCGCTTTATCGGCTTCTGAAAGACGGTGGTCGCGGTGGTCGGGAATTCCTTCCAGCAGGCCGGATACGCACGATCCGCAGACGCCTTCTTCGTACGATTTGAAAACTTCGATCCCGTTTTCCTCAAGAACAGACAGAATCGAACGATCGGCCGGTATCTCAAAGGACTGGCCCGTATCGAGCTGGAGATCGAAAGGCCGGTTGCTCGAAGTAGGGAGAACACGCATCCGGGCATCGTCCTAAACCATGTTGAGATGGTTGTCAAGGCGTAGGTCTCTGATTCCACCGAGATGTTGATCGTCTCGTTCGCACTGATTGGCGCAGCACGCGGAAAAATGCAGAAGAGAGCCCGACGTTGGGAAGAGATTGAGATTCGAACCGGTGCCGTGCATTGCGTGTACTTGTTTTCGCATCTTCCCATCGTCAACGCCGGCCGCTTTCAGTTCGACGCCGAGGCCGTCAAAGCGCGGTTGGAGCACGATGGGGACGTGGTATCCATCACTCCTGTTCTCTAGCTGGACCTTCCAGTTACCGCTGTATTTGAACGATGGGTTCCGAAACCTTGATCGCGTCGCCGCCGCCCTGCTGTAGAAAGCGGTCTATCCACCCCCTGACGTCGCCGAGGAACTCCTCGAGCGCTCTGCATCGGCATTGAATGTCGCGAAGATGATCCCGCGATAGCTCTCGGTTCGGAGCTTCTGCAGGCTCATCTCCGCCTTCTTGATCACACCCTCGTATCCCACGGGGTACGGGGTGCCACGCAGCTTTCCGTCAAGACCGTACGACCAGGCATGGTAGGGACAGGTGAATCCATTGGACTTTCCTGTGCGCTGCTCGCAGAGGCTGGCGCCACGGTGGCGGCACCGATTGACCAAAGTGTTAAACGTCCCCTTGCGGTCCCGGGTGACGATGACCGGGTTCCGACCGACGTAAGTCGATTTGAAGCTGCCGGGACTGGGAAGCTCGCTCTCATTGGCGACCCAGATCCAGGTCTTCTCGAAGATGTTCTTCATCTCAAGTTCGAAGATCTACGGGTCGGCATAGACCCGTGCGGCCACACGGTCGTCTTGGACAGGGTCTGCTGGATTTACGTCGTGAATGGTCTCTGAGGTGAATTCAATGGTCATGGTGTTAGTGCTCCAGTGTTGATAGGTGTTGGCAACAGGGTTCTGATGTCACAGGAATCCCGGAGTAGTCGACTGCAAACCCAGTAGTATGGCGCCTGCGTCGTCGTACATGTGCTGGCTTAGTGAGGCGTGCAACTGCGGGACTTGAGCATCCATCCGTATCGGGTGCAGGGGATGAGAGTTGTTGATGATTGCAGCGCCCGATACTTTCGCTATGTCGTGCACAACCTGGCTCGCGGTATCCGACACGTTGACGGCGCTAAGCCGGATGCGTGCCTTCTGATCGTCGGTCACTTCGTGACCTTTGCTCACCGTTTCCCAGACTTCCTCCGCGACGTCAAGGAGGTATGAACGTGCCGACTGGAGGGCGACGAATGTCTTAGCGAACTCGACCCGGTAGTAGGCGCGTTCCCCCACCGGCGGTGCCCCTGTGATTCCCCGGTATGAGCCCGCAGACTGCGCGTAATCCAGAGCACCTTGGGCGACTCCGAGACCAATGGCCGCATGGCATTGAGCCTGATATCCGATTAACGGGTAACGGAAGAGCGGCTCGTCAATGAATGACTTGCCTCCGCGGATGAAGGTCCATTCCAGGGGAATCTCAAGGTCTTCGACGACGGTGTCAAACGAGCCGGAAGCGCGCATACCGCTGACGTCCCAGTCTTGAACGATTTTGACCCGTTCGGCGGGAAGAACTGCTGCTCGAGGTTTGCCCCCCGCGGAATCGTCAAGTAGACCTACGCTGATGTAGTCCGCTGCCATGGAACCGCTGGCAAATTTCCAGCGACCACTGGCCCGGAAGCCTCCAGGAGTGCGTTCAGCCTTCTGCATTGGGAACAGGCCGCCAGTGAAAACAACGTCAGGGCCGTTCTTGTAGATTTCGGCCTGCGTTTCGAGCGGAAGGGCCCCGCAATAGGTGTTGCTCGACGCGAATGCCACGACCCAGGCAGTAGAGCCGTCAATTCGGCCTATGCGTTCGATGCTCCTCAGGAAGTCCGCAGGAGGCATAGCCACCCCGCCGAACTGTATTGGAGTCGCGGCGCGATAGAGCCCCAGCGGAAAAAACTTCTCGATGAAATCGCGCGGTACATAGCCAAGAACATGGAACTCCTGACGACGCACAGCGAGCTCTGCAAGAACCGCAACCCACATCTCCTCTTTCGGCGATGTATGCGTGCTGCCCATAGTGGTCCTCCTCGTTCGCAATCTGATAACCAATGGTTAGGCATCAGGGCCAAGCAAGCCCAGAGGTTGGACCGCTGAACGAACCCCTGGCTCGTGCACTAAACCGATTTGAGATGCCATGGAGCTATGGCTGATCCGCGACCTCACATGACGCTCACTTGTTACAACGACACCGACAACCCGGATTCTTCTGCAATCCATTAGGCGCATTCGACTGTAAATCCGGGGAGTGGGGGTTGCCCTGTTCATCTTTGTTCAGGAAGCGTTCACGGTCTTGGGAGCGAATGTCCCGCCCGGTGCGAATGAGGAGCCGGCCGCCCTCTGGCAGGGGTCCGTGCTCCGACTCCCATTCGCGGATGTGGTGGTGATCCAGCAGGAAGTCGGGGTCGGAGGCGGCCTCTGCGGTGACGTCCAGGACAAGGGCTGGGCCTACTAGCCGGGCTGGTTCGATCTGGGCGACGTCCTTGCCGTCGCGCCTCTTGGCCCAATGTACCGGGGCGTCCAGATGGGTGCCGATGTGCTCTCCTGTATGGATGTTGTGGTGCTTCCAGTAGGGTCCTGGCTCGTTTGTAAGCGGAGACCTCCTCGAGCGAAAAATCAAATGAGATTAGCAAGGGCTCCGCCAACTCCAGGCTGGGTGTGACGGCGGAGAGCGGGGCCGTGAGGTCCACTACGCCGGTTCGTTTGGTGCCCAGATCAGCGAGCAGGCGGGCCAAGCCGGCCTGACGGGTGTCATTCACAGCGTTTAGTTCCATGAGAGCTCCTAAAGTGTTCACCCCACCGGAGGCCAGAGGATTGCGTGGCTGCCCGCGGCGTGTGCACCAGGGCCAATGGCTGCGACGCTAGCACCGCGCTGTCTGGTCCGGAACACCTACTGTCGCGTATCCGGCTGCCTTACCGGAACCTGCATAGACCCTGGCGATTTAGGCATTCGACGGTCCCGGCCCCGGGAGGGACACTGAGATGAATAGACGTAACGCCCGTCACACTTATGGAACTCGCTTACAGGGCGCACGCCGGATCAGCAGAGATAAGGCCATGACCCGAAGTCACGCCGGCCCGTCAAATGCCACAGTTCAGCACTAAGGAGCAACAATGCCACATCCCCAAGCCCCATCGCCGGGACAACGTCCCGGGGTCCGCAAGTACGTTGTTGCCTCGCTCGTCGGCAATGCGCTCGAGTGGTACGACTTCTTCCTGTACGCCACAGCATCGGCCGTTGTCTTTGGCCATTTATTCTTCCCCGCCGGCACAGACCCGCTCGTGGGCACCATGGGGGCCTTTGCCGGATTCGCTGTCGGATTCGCCGCCCGCCCCCTGGGTGGAATAATCTTCGGTCACATCGGAGACAAGCTGGGGCGCAAGCAGTCGCTGGTCATGACACTGACAATCATGGGGATCAGCACAATGCTGATGGGCTTGCTGCCGACTTACGCCCAAGTGGGGGTGTTGGCGCCGGCGTTGCTCATTCTTCTTCGAATCCTTCAAGGCATCGCCGCCGGTGGCGAATGGGGGGCGGCGTTCTGATTATCAGCGAGAACAGCGGCAACTCACGCCGGGGCATGCTCGCAGCTTTCAGCCAGGGCGGCATCTCGCTCGGCTTCGTGCTGTCTTCCCTGGCCTTCTTCCTGGCCCAGCTGATGCCCGCACCTGAGTTCCTGGCCTGGGGTTGGCGTTTGCCGTTCCTCGTGAGCATCGTGCTGCTGGGTGTGGGCGCTTACATCCGCCTCAAGCTTCCCGAATCCAAGGAGTTCACCGATGTCCGCGAGAGCAGTCCCCAGCGCCGTGTCCCCGCGCTGGATGCGATACGGGCCCATCCCCGCGAAATCCTTATTGCCATGGGCCTGCGCGTCGCTGAAAACGGCGGCTCGTACATCTTCCTTTCCTTCTCGATTGTCTATGGCGTCCACGTAGGAGTAGACAAGGGGCTGTTGCTCCTGGCAGTGGCGGTGTCGATGTTGGTCTCGTTCGGCGCTTACATCTTCTTCGGATACCTCTCTGACCGTATCGGCCGGCGCCCCGTGTACGCCTTTGGTGCCGTCGGCATGGGTGTGATGGCCTTCCCGTTCTTTGCAATGATCGATGCCAACACGCCTGCGGTGGTGATCCTTGCCTTCCTCATCGCCAACGGTGTTTGCCACGGTGCCATGATCGGAACCCAACCGGCGTTCTTCCATGAACTGTTTTCCGCCGAGGTCCGGTACTCCAGCATGGCAATTGCCCATGAAGTCGCAGCCGTGTTCGCCGGCGGGGTAGCCCCCTTGATCGCCACAGCCCTGTTGCTGAACTTCAACTCCTCCGCGCCGGTGTCGCTGTACCTCATTGGCATGGTGCTGGTGACCCTGATAGCGGTGGCTGCCGCGGGCCGGAAGAAGCACGATGATCAGCGTCAGGAAACCGTCCAGCCGGCCGAGACCGTTTCCTAGGCGTCCGTTTCTCGTCCCGCCCTTGCTCACAGCTACCCCAGAAAGGACCGAAATGACGGTCTCCATCATCGGAACAGGTCAATCGGCTTACACCCGCCACCCCCAACCAGGGACGGAAACATCCCAGGTTATCGCCCGTGCCGTCCGCAACGCATTGCGCGAAGCAGGTCTCACCCCGGGTGACGTCGACGGGTTCGCCGTCTCCAGCTTCACGCTCAACCCCGACCACGCCATCGATTTAGCCTGGCGGATGGGCCTTCGCCTGACCTGGTTGATGCAGGATACGAACGGCGGGGCAAGCGCCGGCGGCATGCTCCAGCACGCAGTGCGGGCGATCGAAGCCGGTGATGCCAAAGTCATCGTTCTCGCAGCGGGCGACCTGATGGACGGGCCGGCATTCTCACAGCTGGTAGCCAGCTACAACCGTGCGACCCAGGACCACCTCGCGCCACTGCCGATGAAGGGACCAAACGCCCTGTTCGCGATGCTTACTACGCGGCAGATGGAGACGCTTGGGCTCACCCGTCAAGATTACGGCCACATCGCCATCGCCCAGCGCGAGTGGGCATTGGACAACCCAGGGGCTGTCTACCGGAAAGCCCTCACCATGGACGAATACCTCAGCGCACCGGCCGTCGCCACGCCATTGGGCCGCTACGACTGCGTGCCTCCCGTAACCGGCGCTGACGCGGTTGTCCTCATGGCTGACCCCGGCAACGGAACACCCCGGGCAAAGGTGCTCACGGTGCGCGCGTCCTACAACACCGACCAACAGGCCGGTGACGGGCTGGCTACCGGCCTGCGAACCTGCGCATCCGCAGGATGGGAGGAAGCCGGAATAGGCCCAGGGGACGTGGGCCTCGCGTGCGTATATGACGACTACCCGGCCATGGTTGTAGCCCAGCTGGCCGACCTGGGCGTGCTCCCGGCCCAGGAAAACCCCGCAAATTTCATCAAGCGCCGCATTGCCACCCGCGAACTGCCGGTGAACACCTCCGGCGGCCAACTCTCAGCGGGACAGGCGGGGGCCGCCGGCGGCATGCACGGGCTGGTTGAGGCAGCCCGCCAGCTCATGGGCGCTGCAGGGGAACGGCAAATTTCAGCCCGCCATGCTGTGGTCAGCGGATACGGCATGGTCCTGTACCGCTATGGCGCCTGCGCCACCATGTCCGTGCTGGAGGCCGCGAAATGAGCGCCATGGTGCAGGAATGCCGCAGTTGCCGGAGCCTCCTTTTCCCGGCCCGCCTGTTTTGCCCGGTCTGCGGAGAGGACAGTTTCTCAACAGTTGCAGCAGAACTCGGAACTGTTGAGCAGACCACGACACTCTCTGACGGCACCGTCCTGGCAACCCTGGGCCTCAACGGCGGACTCCGGGTCATCGCCCGCCTGACAGGTTCTGAAGCTAAACCGGGACAGAGCGTGCCCCTTACCAATGACCCCAAAGCCGGGTCCGGCGTCAACGCGTACATACCTATCCACTCGAACCTGAATGAGAATCAGCCATGAAACCGACACTTGCCCAACGGCGGCAGCGTCCGCTGACCATCCCGCAGATGCTGATTGAGCGCGCCAGCAAAGCACCCTCAGCACCGCTGTTCCGCTGCGGTGAGCTCAGCCGCGACAGCCAAGCAATGGTGGAGGCCGCAGCCGGAGCGGGAGGCATGCTGCGCAGCGCCGGGATCGAGCGCGGACAGACGGTTGCATTGATGTCCTCCAACCGGCCTGAGCTGCTCGACTTAATCCTTGGTTGCGCCTGGATCGGTGCCGTAGCTGTTCCCGTGAACACGGCTAGCCGCGGGGAACAGTTGCGGCACGTGCTGGAGAACTCCCAGGCCGCACTGGTGGTGGCAGAAGCCGAGCAGTTGCCGCATCTGGCTGCAGTGGCTCCGGACGGCCTTCGCAAGGTGTGGGTCATCGACGGCCCCGCCCGGGATCTTCAAGCATCTTTCGAGGTACTCCCGATGCCGGAGCCTGGTGCTGCTGTAGAACCAGTGGATGCCGGTCCGGCCGAGACCGCCGCCATCCTGTACACATCAGGAACCACAGGCGTTTCCAAAGGTGTGCTGTGCCCGCAAGGCCAGTTTTACTGGTGGGCGGTGAACATGTCCGACCAGCTGGGGCTTGGCCCCGAGGACGTGCTGTACACGTGCTTACCCCTGTTTCATACAAACGCCCTCAATGCCTTTATGCAGGCCGTCGAATGCGGCGGCGAGTACGTTCTGGGCCCGCGGTTCTCCGCATCCCGCTTCTGGTCGGATGCCTCCTCTGCCGGTGCCACGGTGACATATCTTCTCGGCGCAATGGTGGGGATCCTCGCCGGCAAGGATCCCGGACCTGGCGAACGCAACCACAAAATCCGCCTGGCCCTCTCACCTGCGACGCCCGCCAGACTCGTAGAGCCTTTCCGCGATCGGTTTGGAGTGCTGCTGCTCGACGGCTACGGGTCCACGGAAACGAATTCCGTGATCGGGTCAACCCCTGACCAGTGGCGCCCCGGTTACATCGGAAAGGTGCGGCCCGGATTCTCCATCCGCGTCGTGGACGCCGATGGCGTGCCCGTTCCCAGTGACGTGCCCGGTGAGCTGCTTATCCGCAGCGACCAGCCACATGCCATGGCCACCGGCTACCATGCCATGCCCGAAGCAACCACAAAGGCATGGCAGGACCTGTGGTTCCATAGCGGAGACCGGGTCGTCCTCGACGAGGACGGCTGGGTGCGCTTCGTCGACCGGATCAAGGATGTTATCCGCCGCCGTGGCGAGAACATTTCTTCTGTCGAAGTGGAGCAGGTGCTGCGGCAGCATCCGGCCGTCCAAGACGCTGCCGTGTACGCCGTGGATTCGGAGCTGGGCGAGGACGAAGTCATGGCCGCACTTATTCTTCGAGAGCCTGTTGATTTTAGCGAACTCTGCGAATTCTGTGTTCCACGCCTGGCGTCGTTTGCCATCCCGCGCTTCCTCCGGGTGGTCGACCAACTGCCTCAGACCGAGAACGGCAAGGTACGCAAGCAGGTGCTCAAGGCGGCCGGACGAGGGGCTTCCCAGTGGGACAGGGAAGTCGCGATTCCACGCCAGGCCGCTGCGGCCGCTGCGCGCTGATTGCCTGGAGGGCGAGCCCGTAGGATGAAGAAATGGATCTGCGGGCGCTGCTGAACACCCACCTGAAGCTGCGTCATCTTGTGATCGTGCTTGCCATTGCAGAACATGGGAGCCTGGTCAGGGCTGCGGACGAACTGTATTTGACGCAGCCGGCCTTGAGCCGGGCCTTACGGGAAGCCGAGCAAGCGGTCGGAGCGCCGCTGTTCGAGCGAACGGGACGGCGCATGGTACCCACGCCGGCAGGGCAGGCGTGCCTTGAGCATGCCAAGGCGATTGTGGGTCATGTGAGTACTTTGCGCCGCCGGGTGGACGAGCTCGCAGACCCGGAAGCAGGCGTGGTGCGGGTAGGCGCGCACGTTACCGGCGCCAACCTGCTGCTGCCGCGGGCGGTGGCTCGATTCATGGCGGACAGGCCCCGTGTGGAAGTCCTGCTCCGGGAGGCGCCGCCCGAAGCCCTGATACAGGAGCTGGGCAACGGCGATCTCGACCTGCTGGTGGGCCGGGTTACTGATCATCCCAGTACGTCCCGGCTGCGGCTTTTCCCGTTATACAGGGAGGAATTCCGCGTTGTTGCCGCCCCCGGCCACCCTGTCCATGCCCTAGCGGAGGCCTCACTGAAGGATCTCGTCGGACACCCCTGGGTAGTTCCACTGGCGAATACACCGCTGCGTGACGAACTCGAGGAGAACTTCCGCAGTGCCGGCCTTACGCCGCCGGTTCAGCGGGTGGAATCCGGAACTCCTGCCACCTTGCGTACGCTCGTGGCCGAGGCAGGGTTCCTTGCCTTGATGCCGGAGTCCATGGCAGTTGTGGAGCCGGGCCTGCAGATGCTCGAGCTGCACCTCGCCGGACTCGCCCAGCAGGTTGGCATCCTGCTCCATGCGGACAGGCCACTGGCCCCCAATGCCGCACTGTTTGCCGAGAAACTTCGCGAAGTGGGCGAGGAGATCCGGCGCGACCTCCTCAACACCACTCAGGCTGCCACCTCGCTCTAACAACCGCCATCTAAAGGCATCCGTCAGCACAACGCTTGTTTCAAATGATTGACGCTCGTAAATTTTCCACGATACGTATCGTATACGGGCGAAATCCTGCCTGCGCCATTGACGTCGCTGGCTGCCGCTTTCTCAGTTAGAAGGCTTTGAGGATGTCTTCGACGCGGGTTTTGGCGTCGCCGAAGAGCATTTGGGAGTTGTCGCGGTAGAAGAGGGGGTTTTGGACGCCGGCGTAGCCGGCGGCCATGGAGCGTTTGAACACGATCACGTTTTCGGCTTCCCAGACCCTTAGGACGGGCATCCCTGCGATGGGGCTTCCGGGGTCTTCGGCGGCGGAGGGGTTGACGGTGTCGTTCGCGCCGATGACGAGGACGACGGAGGTGTCGCCGAGGTCGTCGTTGATTTCGTCCATTTCCAGGACGATGTCGTACGGGACTTTGGCTTCGGCGAGGAGCACGTTCATGTGTCCGGGCAGGCGCCCGGCGACCGGGTGGATGCCGAACCTGACGTTCACACCCTTCTCGCGCAGCTGGTGGGCGAGTTCGGCGACGGGGTACTGGGCTTGGGCGACGGCCATGCCGTACCCGGGGGTGATCACGACGGACGAGGCGTTGGTCAGCATTTCCGCGGTGGCCTGGGCGGTGATTTCGCGGTGTTCACCGTACTCGGCATCGGTTGTGGTGGGGGCTGCGATGCCGAAGCCGCCGGCGATCACGGAGATGAAGGACCGGTTCATGGCCTTGCACATGATGTAGGACAGGTACGCACCCGAGGAGCCGACGAGGGCGCCGGTGATGATGAGCAGGTCGTTGTTCAGCAGGAAACCCGCCGCTGCCGCGGCCCAGCCGGAGTAGCTGTTGAGCATGGAGACAACGACGGGCATGTCGCCGCCGCCGATGGAGGCCACCAGGTGCCAGCCCAGTGCCAGGGCCAGGGCGGTGACGATGATGAGGAGCCAGAGCTGGGAGTCGTTGACGTACCAGATGGTCAGTGCGATGAACGCGGCCAGCGCCCCGAGGTTGATGACGTTTTTGCCCGGCAGCATCAGGGGTGTGGATTTCATCCGGGCCGAGAGTTTCAGGAACGCCACGATGGAGCCGGTGAACGTGACCGCGCCGATGAACACGCCGATGAAGACTTCGGCGTGGTGGATGGCTGTCAGGTCCGGGGACAGGGCCGGGGCTTCAAGGTGCCCGTTCCAGCCCACCAGCACGGCGGCGAGGCCCACGAAGCTGTGCAGCAGGGCGATCAGTTCGGGCATCCCGGTCATTTCCACGACGCGGGCGCGCCAGAGCCCGATCGCCCCGCCGACTGCCACGGCGGCCACGAGCAGTCCCAGTCCGGTGAGGGCGTGGCCGGTGCCCCAGGCGTCCTGGACGGTCAGCCAGATGGTGGCGGTGAGGGCGATGATCATCCCGGTGATGCCGTAGATGACCCCGGCGCGGGCTTTTTCGTGTTTGCTCAGCCCGGCGAGGCTGAGGATGAACAGCAGGGCCGCGACGATGTACGCGGCTCCGGCGATGGAGTCGGCGGTCAACGGACCGGAAACGGTGTCAGACACGGTAAGGCTCCTCGATAGAATTCCTGCTGCTGCTGTTTCGGTGATGGTTGCGGCGCTCATGAACGTGCCTTCCCGGCCGAGAACATCGCGAGCATCCGACGGGTGACGGCGAAACCGCCGAAGATGTTAATGCTGGCCAGCAGCACCGCGACCGCGGCAAGGACCTGCATAACGGGGTTCTCGGAGGTGACCTGCAGCAGCGCCCCGACCACGATGATCCCCGAGATCGCGTTCGTGACGGACATCAGCGGGGTATGCAGGGCGTGATGGACTTTCCCGATCACATAGAAACCGACCACGACCGAAAGCATCAGCACCGTGAAATGCTGCGGCAACGGGGCCGGGGCGACCGCGTTGATCCCGAACAACACCGCGACACCCGCGGCGAAGAGGCCGGCCTTACCGGCGGGGCTGAGCCCGGCCTTCTTCTTCGGCGCCGTATTGTTCGCGGCCGGTCCGGCGTCGGCCTTCACTGCGGGTGCGGCGGAGACCTGGACCGGGGGCGGCGGCCAGGTCTTTTCCCCGTCCCGGACCACGGTCACGGAGCGCTGGACAACGTCGTCGAAATCAATCCGCAGGACCCCGTCCTTGTCAGGGGTGAGGAGTTTGAGGAGGTTCAGCAGGTTCGTCCCGTACAGCTGGGACGCCTGGGCCGGCAACCTGGCCGGAAGATCCGTGTACCCCAGGATCACCACGCCGTTGTCGGTGATGATCCGTTCCCCGGCGACCGAGCCTTCCACGTTCCCGCCCTGACCGGCGGCCATGTCCACGATCACACTGCCGGACTTCATGCCGGCCACATCATCAGCGGTGAGCAGCTTCGGCGCCGGGCGCCCGGGGATCAGCGCGGTGGTGATGATGATGTCCACATCGGCTGCCTGCTCGGAGTAGATCTCCGCGGCCCGGGCGTTGTACGCCTCGGAGGTGGCCTTCGCGTACCCGTCGGAGGACTGCATCTCTTCGGCGACCTCGACTTTGAGGTAGGTTCCGCCGATGGACTTCACCTGGTCGGCGACTTCGGGCCGCGGGTCCGTCGCCCGCACGATCGCACCCAGACTGGACGCGGCACCGATCGCGGCCAAGCCGGCCACCCCGGCACCGGCGACCAGGACCTTCGCCGGCGGGACCTTGCCCGCCGCCGTCACCTGACCCGTGAAAAACCGGCCAAACTCGTGCGCTGCCTCGATGACCGCCCGGTACCCGGCAATGTTCGCCATCGAGCTCAGCACATCCATCGACTGCGCCCGCGAAATCCGCGGCACCGCATCCAACGCCAACGCCGTGATCGGCCGCGCCGCCAAAGCCTCCACCAACTCCGGCCGCAGACCCGGACTCAACGACCCGATCAACGTCGCACCCGCAGCCAAACGGCCAATCTCATCCTCAGTAGGCGGATTGATCCTCAACACCACTTCGGCGCCCCATGCCTCATCGGCGCCAACAATCAGGGCACCCGCCGCAGCATAGGCGTCATCCTTGAAGGAAGCAGGCTCCCCAGCGCCTTTCTCGACCACAACCTCGTAGCCCAACTCCAACAACTGCTTCACGGTGACAGGCGTCGCCGCCACCCTCGTCTCACGGCCCAACTCGGCCACGATCCCAATACGCGTCACTTCTTCTCCTCATGCAGTATTTATGGAATTCCCGGTTCCGCCGCACAGTCCTGTGGGTCTGACCCTTCTCCGGTCAGACCCACAGGACTTTGGCGTGCTAGTTACTTGGAAGCAGGGAAGGTTCCTTCGCCAACGCGCCTGGCGTCCAGCGCAGGTGCGCCGTAGTTGCATCGGAGTCCGGCTCCCGCAGGAGGGACAGACGTGGGCGGACGGCGTCGGTGCGGGCGCTCGGCGGCTTGCGGCGACCCGCCCTGAACTGGGGGATCCACTGGGCACTCGGGCCGTGGTATTCCTGTTCGGCCGCCGCGTGCAGTGTCCACTGAGGGTCGTACAGGTGCGTACGGCCCAGTGCCACGAGGTCGGCCCGGCCCGCAAGCAGGACGGAATTGACGTCGTCGTAGGTGGAGATGGCACCGACGGCGATCACGGCCACGCCTGCCGGAGCGGCAACTTCCTGGCGGATGCGGTCGGCGAACGGCGTCTGGTAGCTGCGGCCGAAGGCCGGCTTTTCCTCCTTGGCAACCTGGCCGGTGGAGACGTCCAGGCCGGCGGCGCCGTGGGCGACGAAGGCGCGGGCAATTTCGACCGAATCGTCGGACGTGTTGCCGCCCTCGATCCAGTCTGTGGCGGAGATGCGTACCGTCACAGGCTTGCTGGCAGGCCACGCCGCACGAACGGCGTCGAACACTTCCAACGGGAAACGTAGCCGGTTCTGAAGGCTGCCGCCGTATTCGTCGGTGCGCTTGTTGGAGACCGGCGAAAGGAATGAGGACAGTAGGTAGCCGTGGGCGGCGTGGATCTCCAGGAGGTCGAAACCTGCCTGCCCAGCGCGGACGGTGGAGGCGACGAATTCCGCCTTGATGGCGTCCATGCCCTCCCGGTCCAGCCCAGCAGGGGTCTGGTTGTCGGGACCGTACGGAATGGCCGAAGGGCCAACCGTGGACCAGTTTTCGGACTCGAGTGGCTGGTCGATTCCTTCCCACATGAGCTTGGTGGAGCCCTTGCGGCCCGAATGTCCAATCTGGAGCCCGATTTTTGCCGTCGAACGTTCGTGGACAAAGTCGACGGTGGACTTCCAGCTGTGCTGCTGCTCGTCTGTGTAAAGGCCAGAGCAGCCGGGCGTGATGCGACCTTCGGGGGACACGCATACCATCTCAGTCATCACCAGTCCGGCCCCGCCAAGGGCTTTGGAGCCTAGGTGCACCAAATGAAAGTTCCCCGGCACGCCGTCGGTCGCGGAGTACATATCCATGGGGGAGACGATGATCCGGTTCTTCAGTTTGAGTCCGCCGATGCGGTAGGGCTGGAACATGGCGGGAGCAACGTCTGGTAAGCCTTGGGAATCGGCGAAGTGTTTGTCTACAGCTCCGGCGAATTCCGGGTCGCGGAGGCGCAGGTTTTCCTGGGTGATCCGGCGCGAGCGGGTGAGCAGGTTGAACGCGAATTGCGTGGGTTCCTGCCCTCTGTACTGTCCGATCCGTTCGAACCATTCCAGCGAAGCCTGCGCGGCTCGTTGGGTGGATTCGACCACGGGACGGCGCTCGGTCTCGTAGGCCGCCAGGGCGGTTTCAAGGTCCTGGTGCTCGTGGAGGCACGCGGCCAGTGCCAGGGAGTCTTCCATGGCGAGCTTGGTGCCGGAGCCGATGGAGAAGTGGGCGGTGTGGGCGGCGTCGCCAAGCAGGACGATATTCCCGTGGCGCCAGCTGCGGTTGCGGACCGTTGTGAAGTTCAGCCACTTGGAGTTGTTGGCCAGCACTTCGTGGCCGGCGAGTTCTTGGGCGAAGATGGCGCGGATTTTGCTGATTGCCTTCTCGTCGGATACACCGGGCGCAAATGCGTCGGTGGCAGTCTCGTCGAAGCCTGCTGCCTCCCACACATCTGGGGACATTTCGACGATGAAGGTGGAGCCTTCGTCAGAGTATGGGTATCCGTGGATCTGCATGGTGCCGTATTCGGTGTCCTTGACGAAGAACTTGAACGCCTCGAAAACCTGATCCGTGCCAAGCCACATGAACTTGTTGGGCCGGGGATCAAGGCTCGGGCCAAAAGACTCCGCATAGGTTGCCCGGATTTGCGAGTTGACACCGTCGGAGGCGAGGACCAGATCATGGCCAGCCTCGAGTTCGGCGATGGGTGGTGCAGGGGTGCTGAAACGCACGTCCACTCCCAGTTCAGCGCAGCGGCGCTGCAGCAGCTCGAGCAGTTCCTTGCGGCTCATGGCAGCGAAGCCCTGTCCGCCGACGGTGATGGTTTCGTCGCGGAAGTGGATGTCTATGTCGGACCACCGGGCAAACCTCCGGCTCATGTACTCGGCAACCACCGGATCGGCGTTGCCGATACCCCCGAGGGTTTCGTCGGAGAATACGACGCCGAAACCGAACGTATCCGAGGCGGCGTTGCGCTCCCAGAGCGTGATGTCGTGATTGGGGTCCAGCTGCTTCATCAGTGCTGCGAAGTACAGGCCCCCGGGGCCGCCTCCGACGATTGCGATCTTCATGGGTCTGCTCCTTTTACGGCTGGGCGGCGGCTGCGCCGGCCAGCTGGTCGTTTTCGTGTTCGAGGCGGTCGCGCAGCTTGAAGTGCTGCAGCTTGCCGCTGGGATTGCGCGGGAGTTCATCGACGAAACGGACGTCCCGCGGATACTTGTATGGAGCGATGGTGGCCTTGACGAAGTCCTGGATTTCCTTGCGCTTGGCGTCGTCTGCGTTGACGCCCTCGCGGAGGACGATGAAGGCGCATACCACGCTGCCGCGCTCCTCGTCGGCCCGTGCCACAACAGCGTTTTCGACAACGTCAGGGTGCTGGTCGATGGCTGCTTCCACTTCGGGGGCGCCGATGTTGTATCCGGAGGAGACGATCATGTTGTCAGAGCGTGACTGGTAGGTGAAGTACCCGTCCTCGTCCCGAACGAAAGTATCCCCAGTGACGTTCCAGCCGTTGTCGACATACTTCGCCTGCCGGTCATCGTCCATGTACCGGCAGCCGGTGGGCCCTATGACGGCGAGCCTGCCGGGCTGGTTGGGTCCGGTCTCCATGCCTGCCTCGTCCAGGATCACCGCCCGGTAGCCGGGTACAGCCTTGCCTGTTGTGCCGGGGCGGATGTCGTCTCCGGCGGCTGAGATGAAAACGTGGAGCAGTTCGGTCGCGCCGATGCCGTTCACCAGACGGACGCCAGTGGCGCTGTGGACGGCTTCCCAAGTTTCCTTGGGCAGGTGCTCACCGGCCGAGACAGCGATCCGTAGGCGGCTGAGTAGTTCGCCGCGGCCGGCTTTGAGGATGGCCCGGTAGGCTGTGGGCGCGGTGAAGAGGACGGTGGCACCGGCGGCGGCGGCGTTTTCCACCAGTTCCACCGGGGCGGCACGCTCAGTCAGCAACGACGAGGCGCCGAACCGCAATGGGAAAATCACCAGCCCGCCGAGCCCGAAGGTAAAGGCGATGGGCGGTGATCCAGCAAACACATCCTCGGAGGTCGGCTGGAGGATATAACGGGCGAAGGTGTCTGCCGTGGCGAGGATGTCACGGTGGAAGTGCATGGTGACTTTCGGTGCGCCGGTGGTCCCGGACGTCGGTCCCAGGAGTGCGACGTCGTCGGCGGAGGTTTCAACATCGCTGAATTGCCCGTGTTTGGACGCACAGCGGGCGACAAGATCGCCGATACCATCCCCTCCATAGGAGAGAACGGTGACGTCGGTGCCTGCTGCCACGGCCAGTTCGTCGACGAAGCGGTGATCCGAGATCGCCACCACCGGTTTGGTGAGCCCGATCAGCGTGCTGATTTCGGTGGCGCGGAGCATTGGCATGGTGGTGACAACCACGGCGCCGGCCTTCAAGACTCCGAGCCAGGCGGCCACCAGCCAGGGGTTGTTGGGCCCACGCAGCAGGACGCGGTTGCCCGGGACTACACCGAAGTCCTCCGTGAGTACCTGCGCCGCCTGGTTCGCACGTAGCTGGAGTTCGCCATAAGTCCACATTTTGCCGTCGGGTGTGTGCAGTGCGGGGCGGTCCGGCCCGTATTCGGTGACTCCGTCGTCGATCAGCACTGACGCAGCATTGAGCTTTTCCGGGTACTGGAGCTCCGGAAGGGTGAACTCGAGCGCAGGCCAAAGGTTGGCTGGTGGTAGGTGGTCCCTTGTAAAGGTATCCACGTGGGCCGATGATGTGAATGTCATGGCCTCTCCTTTCGAATGATGATGTGGGTCCGGGAACCGGTTCAGGAAGAAGATCGGATCATGCCCTCTTGGGCAACGGTGGCCAGCAGGCGCCCCTGCCGGTCAAAGAAGCGGCCCAGGGCCAGGCCTCGGTTGCGTTGGGCGGAGACGGCTTCCTGGACATAGAGCACCCATTCGTCAGCGCGCCCGTCACGGTGGAACCACATTGAATGGTCAAGGCTGGCGGTGCTGAGCCCGGGGGAGGACCAGTGCAGACCGCGGACCCGCAGCAGCGTCTCCAGAATCGTGTAGTCGCACACGTAGGCCAGGGCGGCCCGGTGAAGGTCAGCGGTGAGACGATCAGTGGCTGCGTCGGGCAGCCGGTCGAAGGCCTTCACCCAGACGGCCTGGTGGGCTTGGGGGCCTCCCTCGACGTCCAGGTACACCGGACCGGGAACATGGCGCATGTCGAAACTGCGTCCGGCGGACCAATACCCGGCTGCTGGCCCGTCGACGCCTGCGAGCACCTCTGCGGCGCTTCGCAGAGCCTCGGGTGCGAGGTCTGCAGGGGAGCCGGGCTGGTATTCGGGACCGTCTTCGGGGACCTGAAAGGAGCCCATTGCCGTGAAGACGGTCTTGCCGTTCTGGTAACCGCGGACGCTGCGGGTCGAGTAGCCGCGCCCGTCCCGCAGCCGTTCCACTTCGTAGCGCACGGTTGCGCCGACGTCGACTGGCCGCATGAAGTAGCTGTGCATGGAGTGCAGTGTCCGGTCCGCCTCGACGGAGCGCATCATGGCAGCGGCAGACTGGGCCACCATGTCCCCGCCATAGGACTTGGGCCATGGCACGTACTGTGTGGTGGCTTCGTAGGCCTCGTCATTGACCTGCGCCGGGACGTGGGTGAGTTGGATGGCCCGGAGGAAGGTTTCCGAGGTGGGCACCCTGACGGTGGGCGTAATCGAGGGCATGGCGGCTATACCCGGCGGTAGTCGGCGAGAGTGTCGTCGGCAACGTCTTCGAGGTTTACCACAATGTTCTCCGGAGTGCGGGTGGTGAGCCAGATGAGTTCTTCGGTGACGGACATGTTGGCCTCGACGTGCGGCATAAAGGGCGGGACGAAGACCCAGTCGCCGGCCTTCATGTCCTGGTACTCCGAAAAGTTTTCGCCGTAGTAGATGCGGCCGTGGCCGCGCAGTACATACCCTCCGGTTTCCGCCTCGCCGTGGTGGTGGGGCAGTGAACGGTATCCTGGTGTGTTCGATACCTGGCCGAACCAGATCTTTGTGGCGGGAGTGTGCTGGATGGAGACACCCGAAACACGGATGCAGTCACCTGACTGGGCTGTATTGGTGTCTTCCTCACCTGCGCGGGTGACGACCGGGACGACTTTGCCGTCGGCTCCGGCGTACATGGAGTTGTCGCCCTCGGTCAGGTACTCGGTGGTGGTATTGCTCATGGTTTTCACTCCTAGGTTGTTGCGGTTGAGGTAACCGGCGCGCTGTATGCGCGGCCGTCGTTGTGATAGATGCGGATCCTGTTTTCCAGGCGTCCGATACCTGCAATCTCGGTAGTAAGAAGATCGCCGTCCTGCAGGAAGCGTGGAGGTTTCATTCCCATTCCCACTCCGCCGGGTGTACCGGTGAGGATCAGGTCGCCCGGCCGCAGAACCGTGAAGTGGGAGATGTAGGAGAGGAGCTTCGCGGGGCCGAACACCAGCGTGCCCGTATTTCCGGCTTGCACCAGTTCACCGTTCACGTAACCGCGGACCTCGAAATCACCTTTGACTTCATCGGGGGTAATCATGACCGGCCCGACGGGGGTGGTGGCGTCGAAGGCTTTGCCCTGGAACCACTGCAGGGTGCGGTTTTGCCAGTCACGCATCGAAACATCGTTTGCGACGGTGTAGCCGGCGATGGCCTGCAGGGCCTGTTCCTCATCTGCACGGAACAGGGGGGAGCCGACGACGACGGCCAGTTCGGCCTCCCAGTCAACCCGTTCACTGCCGACGACGTCGATCGTGTCACCTGCCCCCGTCAAGGTGTCCGCGTACTTCGCGAAGAGGGTGGGGTATTCCGGGAGTTCCCGGCCCATTTCCTGAATGTGATCGCTGTAGTTAAGGCCGCAGCAAATCACCTTGCCCGCCGCCGGCAGCAGGGCTGCCAGCTCGGCGACGGAAGCTGAAACTCTGTTGGCATTATGACACTGTCCCGATACCACGGAATCGGCCGTCCGACGCCATTGCGGGTCCGCGACCATAGTGCCCACGTCCGGGTATGGCAGCGGCAGATAAGCAGTGTCGTCTGAGACAAGTACCGCCGCCGTGGTGTGCTTGCCCGCACGCAGTGTGGCCAGTTTCATCCGTCCAGTTCCCTTCAATCAGATATGTCGACTTTTTTACGGTCGTCACATATGCTCAAGGTAGCATGATGCAGAGGATCTGAACAGAGTTCTTTTCTGAACCGACGACAACCCCATATGCAGGAGGAACCACCTTGACCAACAGGACAGTCAACCCCGAGTCGCTTTCCAAACCATCCGGGTATGCCCATGGCATCCTTGCCGGGAATACGGTGTATTTGGGAGGGCAGACGGCACTGGACAAGAGCATGAACATCGTGTCAGGCGGCATTGTTGAACAGTTCAGGCAGGCGTTTTCGAACGTGCTGACAACGCTGACGGAGGCCGGGGGACAGCCGCAGGACCTGGTCAGCGTCACGATCTATCTCACCGATGTCGACGACTACATGGCGAACGGCCGTGAAATCGGACAGATCTGGCGCGAGATGGCGGGCTCGGAGTATCCCGCCATGGCCGGCATCGGAGTTACCCGGCTGTGGCAGAAGGAAGCGCTCATCGAGATCCAGGGGATTGCGGTGATCGGAAACCGCTGATTCTGCGGGCGGCGGCTCTTCCGGCCCCGCCAACCGACATTGTGTCGGATTTCTGAACGGCCCCGGCGTGCAGGCATGCCGGGGCCGTTCTCATGATGCGGAGCGCCTGCCCGCTCCTCTGTGGTTCAGCTCCGCGTCGCGAGCTGAAGCGACTTTACGGCTTCCACCATGTGTGCCGGCCAGGGCAGGGCCGCCAAGGATCCTGAAGGGACGTGGGCCACCGTCACCGTGCCGAATGCCGCGATTCCGCCTTCGGATTCGAGGTGGGGGTGGCCGAACACTTCGAAGGCGTAGGTCATTGACGTGCGGCCAAGTTTTTGGATTCCGACAGTTGCCGTGATCCGCTGGCCGAACCAGAGCTTAGCCCTGTAGCTGATTGCCTGGTGTACACGCGGTGCGCTCGGGAAATAGTCAGGAAGGTTGAGGGCCCGGAAGAGCTCCGCTTCCGCGGACTCAACCCAGCGCATGACAGAGGAATTGTGCTGGTGGCCGGAGGCGTCGGTGTCTACCCATTCGACATTGCGATCGATGCTGGCGTGCCGGCTTGGCCTCATCTGGTCAGTCATGGGTCTCCCTTCGGCGTGTGATGATCCCACGCGACAAGGCCCTATTGTATATCCCTGCAATGACGACCGTTCGCGTATCCGCGATGGTTGTGATTGAGGAGTTGGCGAACGGCACATGAATAAACTTGTCATGTCGCTCTCTTTACGCCCGTCACGTAAACGGCATATACTCATTAAATGACGCATGCCTGACGGCGGCACTGACGCCGCGTTCTACATGCCCCTTTCCAAGGAGTTCTGATGTCTGTTTCCGACTTCGACGAACGCAACGAAAAGAACCATGAACCATCGAACAGTGGGTCCAGGAAGAATTCGAGGAGGTTTTCGGGGGAACTGTTCCGGTCTGCACCCCATGGGCCGGATTGATGTTCATCTAGACTCCTGCCTTGAGGCCGTGGGCCAGGATGCCGTATGCACGTTCGTCAGGCCTGTAGCCTTGGACTGTTAAAGCGATCCATATCGGAGGTGTTGAATGCCCGGAGTCAGTGCTGTCCCTGACATTTCGCCCATGCCACGCCACCAGCATCTAATCGTGACCGTCTACGGACTCTATGCCCGGGCACATGACGGGGCGTTTGCAGTGTCAGACCTGATACAACTCCTAAGTGATCTGGGAGTTGAGTCGGCGGGGGTGCGCTCGTCGGTCTCGCGTCTGAAGAAGCGCGGAGTTCTCGTTAGCCTCCGAAAGGACGGGGCGGCCGCCTACAGGCTGGCGCCAGGACTGGAGGATGTTTTCAGGGCGGGCGACGAACGCATTTTCTCCCCGCATCGCGCGCGTAAGGGTGATGACTGGATCCTGACGTCATTCTCCGTCCCTGAATCCCAGCGGCATCTTCGCCACAAGCTTCGCTCCATTTTGACGCGCATCGGTTGCGGCCAGGTTTCGCCGGGCTTATGGATAGCTCCCGGCAACCTGGCGGACGAAGTGAGTCAACAGCTTGAACGCGCGGCCTTGATGGAATATGTTGACCTGTTTAAGGCAGCGCACCTGACCGAAGACCATATCCGGTCGAAGGTCGGGCAATGGTGGGACCTGCCCGCTCTTGACGCACTATATGCGGACTTCATCGACCGCCACGAACCTGTGCTGCAGCGTTGGTCCGAATTGCCCCCGAGTGAACCTGAGTCGCCGGAATATCTCAAGCAGGCCTTCGCCGACTACGTCCCGATGGTGACCCAATGGCGCCGCTTGCCCTATATGGATCCCGGCCTGCCTGAAGAGTATCTTCCCGGTGACTGGAGCGGTCTGGCCGCCGAGGCGCTCTTTGCCAAGCTGCATTCACTGCTTGGCCCCATCGCCCGGCGCTACGCACGGACCGTCGTCGAAGAATAGACAGTCCTCCGTCGAGGATTGATTGTTACGTCCGGACCGCTTTCAATGAGGGCCGATTAGCCCAATGGCGGCCTCGTTAAGCGCTGCCCTGTCCCACCGCTTCCGGTACTTTGACGCGGCCGGAAGCAATCTGACCCGTCCCGGGACCATCATAAGCCCGTTCTCTAGAGATAATTTTTTTATCGCAACGAAAACGCTACAAATTTTGGTAGAAAGTGGATAGACTCAGGTTCACTCCCAAGAAGGACTGCCATGTTGGACGCACGGACGCACTACCAGGCCGGCTCCGCGGCCAAGGTAACTTGCGCTGTCACCCGAGTCATGTCCCCAGACACCGAAGGCTACTCACCGTCAAAGCGGGACGCCCGTAAGGCGCTTCGTTTCTCCATACGCCACGGGGATTCCCCATTTCGCGATCCGCGGCGGCAATTGGCGGACGGCCGCGGGGGTCCATTTGAACTCAATACAACCCGCATAGGAGAACAATGTCTGTACTAGCCGGGCTCACAGCAGCCCTCACAGATGGTTCCGTAGAAGTCGTAGACCTGACGACGCCGCTCAGCAGCGATACGCCGATACTGAATCTTCCGCAGCCCCTCGCCAACACAGTTGGCCTCAGCCTTTCGCCCGTGAGTAACTTTGATGACGCTGGCCCGGCGTGGGCCTGGAACGATGTGACTGTTGGGGAGCATGCCGGCACCCACTTGGATGCGCCCGTGCACTGGATTTCGGGCAGAAACGGCAAATCGGTTGACCAGATAGAACCTCACCGCCTTATCGGACCTCTGATCGTTATCGACAAGAGCGCCGATGTGGCTGAGAATCCGGACTTTCTGCTGGAGCCTGAGCACTTTGAGCAGTGGCAGGCAGCGCACGGTGAGTTGCCCGACAATTGCTGGGTGATCTTCCGGACCGGTTGGTCCTCCAGGGGCGGGAATGCCGCCGACTTCGTCAATGCCGATGACGCCGGGCCGCACACTCCGGGGGTGTCCGTTGCGGGCGCCCAATGGATTGCAGCCAATACCAGCATCAGCGGGTTCGGGGTCGAGACAGTGGGAATCGATGCAGGGCAGGCGGCAACTTTTGATCCGATGTTCCCTGTCCACTCATTTCTCCTTGGGGCGGACAAGTACGGTCTGACGTCACTGCGGCAGGTGGACAGGCTTCCCACGGTGGGAGCTACCCTCGTGGTCGCGCCCTTACCGATTGTTGGAGGCACCGGCAGTCCCACGCGCGTCTACGCCCTTGTGGAGGGATCGTGAGCGACAACGTAAGAGTGTCAACCCTGGTTGCCCAAACGCTGGCCAAATTGGGCGTGGGTCACGTTTTTGGCGTCGTGGGAAGCGGCAACTTTGATGTGACTAACGTCCTCGTGCAGGCGGGCGTGCCGTATACGGCTGCCCGACATGAGGGCGGTGCCGCCACAATGGCCGATGCATATTCTCGAATGTCCGGCAAAGTCGGGGTGGTCAGCACGCATCAGGGATGCGGCTTAAGTAATGCAATTACAGGCATCGGGGAAGCGGCGAAGAGCCGGACACCCATGATTGTTTTGACCGCTGACACACAAAGCGCTGCGGTCCGATCGAATTTCAAAATTGATCAGGACTCCCTTGCCCGAAGCATCGGGGCAGTGGCGGAGCGCATTCACTCCGTCGACTCAGCTGTGGCCGATACCGTTCGGGCGTTCCGCACCGCAGTCAACGAACGCCGCACCGTCGTCCTCAGCCTCCCTCTGGACGTGCAGAGCGGTTTCGCTCCGGACACCCTCTACACTGTCCGGCTTCAGGAACCGGCCCGGTTACGGCCTGATCCCGCAGCAGTGGAGCACCTTGTTGAACTGATCCAGCAGGCCGAACGCCCCGTGTTTGTGGTCGGCCGGGGAGGGCGTGGCGCCAAGGAAGCCCTTCTGGCCTTGGCCGAACACGCCGGCGCCCTGGTGGCAACCTCCGCAGTGGCCAACGGTCTGTTCAATGGTGAAACCTTTAATCTGGGCATTTCCGGGGGCTTCTCGTCACCGCTGACGGCTGAGCTCATCAGCGGGGCAGACCTGATTGTCGGGTGGGGCTGCACCCTGAACATGTGGACCATGCGGCATGGCCGGTTGATTTCCCCGGGCACGAAGGTTGTCCAGGTTGATGTCGAGGACGCTTCGCTGGGAGCCAACCGGCCAATTTCGCTGGGCGTCCTGGGGGACTCAGCACTCACCGCTGCGGACGCGCTGGCCTTGTTGAAAGCCGCCCAGCCGGCTCCAGCGGAAAAGTATCGCACGGAGACCAACGCCGTGACGATCAAGCAGGGATCGCGGTGGAGGGACGTCGACACGGCTGACCTGTCCACATCGACACTGATCGACCCGCGCGTCCTCAGCCGGGAACTTGATTCGCTCCTGCCCACGAACCGTATTGTTTCCGTGGACTCAGGAAACTTCATGGGCTACCCGAGTCAGTACCTGGCTGTGCCGGACGAGTTCGGCTTCTGCTTCACGCAGGCGTTCCAAGCCATTGGGCTGGGTCTATATACCGCCATCGGCGCTGCGATTGCCCAACCTGAACGTGTGCCCGTCCTGGGCGCCGGCGACGGCGGTTTCCTGATGGGGATCAGTGAATTGGAGACAGCCGTCCGTCTCAAACTGCCCCTGGTGTGCATCGTCTACAACGATGCCGCGTACGGGGCTGAAGTGCACCATTTTGCTGAGCTTGACGGCTCCCTGGATCTTAGCAGCGTGAAATTTCCGGAGACGGACATTGCTGCCATTGCCCGGGGATTCGGCGCGGATGGCATCACCGTGCGCACCCTTGACGATCTGGAGCCGGTAAAGGCGTGGGTTGCCAGGTTCCAAGCCGGGTCTGAGCGCCGTCCGTTGGTCATCGATGCGAAGATCGCCTCCGACGGGGGATCATGGTGGCTGGCGGAAGCATTCCAAGGCCACTGATTCAGTCATGCATGACTGAAGGGGACTGGATCCGGCCGAGGCCGGGCTCGGTCCCCTTCAGGTGCCCCAGCCATCATGCGGAAGTGAACGCCGCTACGACCCAGCTGCCCTTTCTTAGTATCCCCACATGCGTCGTCAGGGCTTCGAAACTACCCGCCGGAGCAGACTCCAGCAGGCGTTCAGAGGCCAGGAGTCTGTCGTGGTGGCGTTCCTCCCATTCGGAAAACCTGGTCGGCGACGGGCGACCGTGAACCCCTTGCGAGGACGGCGACCGTGAGTTCCGGGACAACGGCGGACAGGTCTTCCCGCAAGGACGCCCGGGCCATGGCTTGCCATTTGGTGGAGCTGGGCAAGCCGTCGATCCGGTACAGCAACTCCTCTATCCGGAACCAATTGTGCACCGCAAAGTAAGTTGGGGCGACGACCTCCAAGGGTTTGGCCGTTACCTGCTGCACTCGGGCAATGTCGAGCAGCGTGAACGCCCTGTGCAGTTCTGCCCACGCCAGCGCGATAGTCTCGGGAATCCCCCATTCACGCGCTTCATCCAGCAGCGACAAGACAGCCTGCTAGTCTCGGCCGACGAGGAGTTCCGCCAGCCGGTGCCGCAGAGTCTCCACGACAGGCCTGTCGAGCTGCACGCAGTCCGCTACCGGGAGGCGCCGGTCGTATTGGATGAACCAGCGCATGGCCATGTCCAGGACGCGCTGGATATCCAGATGGATCCGGCTCCTCTCTTCGGCTGACAGATCCGCGCCAAGACCGACGAGGCCGCTGGCCAGTTCACGAAGCCCGAACGCCTCGTTGGCAATGTAGCACTCCTGGCCCTCATGGTCGCGGCGAAAGCATGGGGACGACTCGGCGGCCGCCCTCGGACGATGACACCCTCCAAGACAGAGGCTGCGCGGCAGCTGCCTAGCCAGGGCAAAACTCTCAATGAAACAGTGCAGATACTTAGCGTCAGCGTCTCACCGTTAAGGGCCCTCAGCCAGAATGCGGTTCCGTACGCGACGCGGGCCGCAATGCCCAACGGCGAACCTGGACGGCAGCGACGGGAAGACGGTGTACGGTACCGCACCCTGAATGGGTGAAGATGTGTCGGAGCGGCCTTCGAGTTGGAAGTCTTTAGAATCCGGCCTTGTGCCTAAATCGCCTCGCCAGGATAAGACACTGCGATCGTTGTAGGTCTCTATTGAGGGGCCTTGGTGATTCGACCTGCTTGTTCAACCAGCTCTTTCATTGAGGGCCGGTGGCCGCGGTGGAAGGTTATGCCATCCGGCAGGCCTTGGATTGATGGTTTGTGTTGGGTGATATCGATCGTAATCCGGCCGCCGGCCAAGGGGGCGTTGCTGATGTGCAGGTCACCGTAGGACGTGGGCAGTTCCGGATCCATCCAGACGCCGCCGAGGGAAACGTGGGCGTCGTAACGCATCAGGCTGGTCACGAGCAGGATCGGCGCTGTGGCTGCCCAGGCCTGAGGTGAACAAGCCGTTGGGTACGGCAGTGGAGTTGCGAATCGCTCCCGGGCGAAACCACAGAACAGTTCCGGCAGCCGGCCGTCCGTGAATTCTGCCGCTTCCAGCAGGGCGGTGGCGATACGTTGCGCCTCCGCCACAAATCCGTATCGCATGAGTCCGTGGGCGATTATGGCGTTGTCATGGGGCCAGACCGATCCGTTATGGTAGCTGGCCGGGTTGTAAGCACCCATGTCGCTGGCGAGCGTTCTCACCCCCCAGCCACTGAACATTTCCGGAGACATCAGCCGCTCTGCTACTTGCGGAGCCTTGTCTTCATCCACGAGGCCGACCCAGAGGCAGTGGCCCATGTTTGAGGCGCAGGCATCGACTTGGCGCTTCTTTCCATCCAGGGCGATGGCATAGTAGCCGCGGTCCGGCATCCAGAACTGCTCGTTGAACCGCTTCTTCAACTGCGCCCCAAGATCGGCCAGTTCATCTCCCAGAACTGAATCGCCGGCGTCGTATGCCATCCACGCACGGGCCATGTGTGCCTGGTAAACGTAGGCCTGTACCTCGCAGAGCGCGATGGGCGGTTCGGCCAGTGTGCCGTCAGCGAAGTTGATGCCGTCCCAGGAGTCCTTCCACCCCTGGTTGATCAGCCCAAGAGGGTTCAAGCGCTCATACTCTACGAATCCGTCACCATCCTTGTCCCCATATTGTCGGATCCAGTCCATTGCTCGATCTGCATGCGGGAGCAGCGCGGCAATGGTGTCCTTCGCGAAGCCCCAGCGGCTGACTTCGCCCAATATGCACACGAATAGAGGGGTTGCATCGACGCTGCCGTAATAGGTGGACTTACCTCCGAGGGACAGCCCGCTGGAAATATCCAGCCGGACTTCGTGCAAGATCTTGCCCGGTTCCTCCTCGCTCAGAGGATCCACTACGCGGCCTTGGCGGTCTGCAAGTGTTTGTAGCGTGCCCAGAGCCAAGGAGGGATCCACGGGCATGGCCATTTGTGAGGACAGCAGCGAATCCCGGCCAAACAGGGTCATAAACCAAGGCACCCCTGCGGCCACCACCACACGATCCGGATATTGCGGGTCTTCGATACGCAGGGCTCCCAGATCGTCGTAGCTGCGCCTCAAAGTCCGTTCGATGGAGCGGTTCCCAACGTGCACCACAGGGATTTTCGCCACCCACTCCTGTCGGCGGCGGTCACTGGCCGACATCCCGTCCGTATCAAGATGAACGAACGACGGCGGCGTCGGGCCTGCCCCCTCCGTGCTCGGCACGGCCGTGAAGGTGCAGCTCCACTGGCTGTGCGGGGCAACTGTCAGGCTGTAGGTGAGGCCATCCGATGAGACATCGGCGCCGGGAGCGAGGACGATAATACCCTTCCGGACCTCGTGCCAGGAGGCCCGGATGGTCAGTGAGTCGCCGTCCACATCGCGAGTATGGTTCCAGCTCCTCTGGACGCGCCCGTCCTTGACCTCAAAAAGATCTGCGAAATCCGCCTCGACTTTCAAGGAGACGACGCATTCGGCAGGCTCCTTCGAGTAATTGTGCAGGGTGACCTGCTCCTGAATGCCAGCGCCCACTTCACGCAGGCGCTCCACAATCAGCGGGCTATCCGCATAGCCATCCCCACGAGGAACCCGCCCGGCAAACAGGGCCCGATACGGCTCCTTCATTTCCGAGCCCAACGGTTCAACGTGCTGGCCATTGACTGTCAGGACCCACCCCGACACAATGCGGGTGTCCTGGAAAAAGACACCATGAGGATGTTCGGACTGGATGTCCCCGTTCGCCATTGAAATGCAAAACGACGAACCCTCGACTAGCGTGACTGTTCCTGCACCAAGCGGACCTGCCGCCGTGTCAGCGTTCCATCCAGCCATGTCGCTCCTTTGGACGGCTTCCCCCCGGCCTTTCAGCGCACATATAGTCCCAATGTTCGCAAGCGAGGCAGGTGGCCCTCGTTGCCTTTTCTGCCTTGGACGCTACTCTCAGTAGCTCATTGACGCTAGGAGCAATGGCCTTGGTTGAGGAACAGGGGTCGTTTTTGGGCTTGGCAGACCGGTCAGGTTATGGGAAGGGCCCTTAATGCGCACAACTGCTAGGTTTCTCCTCGGTGCGGAACTGCGCTACTTCGCTGCAGCCATGTGTGAGGGCATCTCCGGGGATCTGTCGTTCCGGCTGTCTGAAATGAACGTCACTCGCGGGTCGAAGGCGATGGCCCCTGGTTCAACAGCTACAAGGACCCCGTCGACGGGGATCGTGGCGGCGTTGATGTACGACGCCTGATCCGACAGCAACCAGGCGATGAGGGCTGCGACCGCGGACGAGGAGCTGGGGCGCCGGCTGGGGACGAAGGCCGATACCAGCTCAGAGGCGTCTTCGCGGCTAACCCCGAGCTCGAAACCGAACTCGCTCATTTCCATGTCTGCCGTCTCGGTCCGGGTCCAACCCGGGCATACAGATTTTGCCCGGATGCCGTCCGGCCCGTAGTCCACCTCGACGGACTGAATCAGCATCGCAAGCGCTGCCTTGGTCGCGTTGTAGCCGGCGATGCCTGTGGCCCCGCAGTGCAGCCGCGGAGGCGACGCCTACAATGGCTCCTCTCGTAGCCAGGAGGTGCGGTAGCGCGGCGCGGATCAGATAGAACGGCCCTGTCAGGTTCGTGCTGAGCATGGAGTCCCAGTCCTCATCGTTGAGGTCTCCGGCCGCACCCGGGCGGACGATTCCGGCATTGAGGACTAAACCGTTGAGGTTCCCGAACCGATCGATGGTCTCGGCGACCAGTCGTTTCAGGTCGGCATGTGATCCCGTGCTGCGGGCTACCTCGTTCAGGACATCTGGGCGTCGGCCGCAGATGACAACTTCCCATCCTCGTTCTCTATGCGTTGCAGCTGTGGCGGCGCCAATTCCGGTGCCTCCGCCGCTGACGATAGCGACTGAATTCATGTGTAATCCTCACGTGAGGCAGCTGCGCGTGAACCACGGACAGCTTGCCCGGGGCTATGTCTGGTTCTGATGGGGGATTGTCGGGAAGCGTGATGGCCGTAGCGATCAGCCTGGACCGATAATGTTTGCCAGGTCATTGCCCGAGGAAAACTGTTTCCCCTTCGAACACAGTCCGCAGCACTTGGGTGCCGCCTATTTCATCGACCGGTACCCCGCGTTCGTGAAGGCGGCCAAGGAGATGCACGAGGCCAAGCTCCCGGCAGAGGGTGGGTTCAAAGGTTCCGAGCGGATGTCAGTGGAACAGCGCTACGAACGTGCGGAGAAGGAACTCTTTGCCCCCTTGAAGGTGTTGGCCGCGAGATCGAGCACCACGTCACCGGTAACGACTGCAGCCGTGTGAAGGACCAAAGCCTCAAAGGGGGCGTCGGCCGCCGATTACGGCTCGGCCGAACACCACGAGAAGTTTGCTGAGTTCCAGGCAAACACCGGAGCGAATGAAGTCCAGATACGCGGTCGCCTTGCCGCAGCTCGGAGCGAGGGACCTCACCCCAGCGCGGCAGTGAAATGCATCTGAGTGTGCACGGCGATGGAAACACCCACACCGGCCATGATCACGACCTGAAGCGGATTGCGGACAGTAGACCGGACCCGGCGGTAGAGGCTTCCGGCTGTCGATCCCTTTGGCGTGCTGGCGATGCGATGGTGTCGTTCGTCCGGTCGACGGTGGGGTCAGGCATGTTCATGGACTCCTCTACGCGTTCGGCAATTGTCATTTCGTCGGCCTCGTGACTGCGTGATGAGGCGATCATGCGGCTACGAGGTACCACCAGGATTCGAAAGCAAAATTCGACCGACTGCCCTGCCGTGCCCGTATCAGAACCGAACGACCGCGCGACCTTTGATGGCGCCGGAGGCGAGCCGAGTGATCCCTTCGGCGATTTCGTCCAGGGCAAACTCTTCGACGGGAATGCTCAGCTCGCCTGCTGCGATCCTAGGTAGCAGTTCCTCAGCGATTGCATGAGCGCGGTCCTCACGGTTCAAGAGGTTCACAGGCAACACGGCCACATTGGAGAAGAGCCAAGACGGCAGGTCAATCGTGAGCGCAGTGCCAGCCGTGTATCCAAGGCAGGCGGCACGTCCACCGGAGCGAACCCATTTAAGGCGATCGCCGAGTCCCTTTCCACCGACGGTGTCGACCAGCAGGTCGGCCGGCCGGGCGGCAGCGAGCTCCAGGACTGCATTTTCGTCGTCCAGGGCGATCCCTCGCACACCCGGGGGAAGCAGGTCAAGGCGGGAAGCGCGCGAGACGACCGCGACAACCTCAGCGCCCGCAGCCTGGGCAAGTTGAACGGCCAAAGTTCCGATCGCGCCAGATGCCCCGGTCACTATCACGCTTTGTCCTGCCCGCAGGCGGCCGATGTCGAACAATGCGACGTATGCGGTGGTTAAGGGAACAAAGAAGGTCGAGGCAATGGCGGGGTCAAGCGTGGTAGTGAGTGGGACTAGCAATTCGTCGGGCACTGAGGCGCACTCACGCCACGTTCCGTCCTGGGTGAAACCGAGACATCCCTCCCGGAAGATGATCTGGGTGCCGGGCTCGAAGACGGCGGACTCGACGACGGTGCCGCTGCCCTCGACTCCCGGGACATAAGGAAGCGGCGGATTTACTGTGAATAGACCGGACGCGATTGTCAGGTCCAGGTGGCTGACAGTCGCAGCCTCGATGCGGACTAGCGTCTCCCCGGACGCGCGGACGGGCTCGTCAATCTCTTCGATCACGGGGACGCCACCCCAGTCGTGAATTCGGGCAGCGCGCATGGGGCAGGCATCCTTTCAAGAATACGTTTTATTGAGCCGGGCAATAGACCGATCATGGCGACCCTGTCAGGGACGGTGGCATTTCAGATTGGCTGGCAGAGCCGGTAATTTCAGCTATATGGTCCGTTGAGCGGACTGTCAGAGGCGAATGTGCCATGGATTGGTCAGCTCACGTGTGAAGTCGCATTCATGCGTGATCCTTATGGAAAGGCAGGGTTATCCAACTGCCATTGCCGTGCGGGCCGGCCGGTCTGAGCACGATGGACACAGCATTTCAAGGCGCTCAGGGCCCTGCTCGATGGGGCCGGGGATGAAGAAGGAGCAGGTCGACGGTTTGTCCTTGGCGTCCTTCACCTTGGCTCCTGACAACCCTACCGGCGTCGCCCAGCACAGGGGCTGTCTCTCCGATGAATCGACGGCTTATCGCTTGGGGGGCGCCTCCGGCGTCGTAGGACTGCGGCAGTAGGCCCGAACCGTCCAAACGGGAGACGCGAACGTGGTTGCGTGCGTAGCCGCGGACATTAACGGCCTGGCTCTTTCCGGGACCTTGTTACCTCCTTCAGCCGCTTCGCCCAGGACGGCGCATACCCGTACGGAGGAGCAGGGCCGAACGCAAGCTTCGCCCTCCTGACCGATCACTACGTGCGAGCCTCTAGGGCCACCGCACAGGACTTCGGAAAGCTGACCGTGTCCCAGCGCGAAAATCAGAAGAGCTACGACAGCTCAGGCGATTCATGGGTCAGCCCTTTGGGTGGGGCGATACTCCGGCCGGCGACCAGCTCCGGCATTTCCCGCGGGGAGGAAAGCCGAGTCGGACTGGTGATGGGCGCAGAGACACCTACAGCACCAGGTGAGTGGGCTCCGCCCTCCCGCACGTCAGAATCACCAACACGAGAATCATCGAGGGGAAGACGGAGTCAAGGGCCGAAATACGCATGTCGCCGATGGTGCCTGCAGGCCAACGAGGGGGCTCCTAACCACGGGTCCAGAACGCCAGCCACGCGGGGCCCTCTGGTTCTGGCTGGCGGGGGCGAACGAAGTTGACTCGGCTTTGATGAGGACCCAGCACGGAGCGGATCCCGTGGCCGAGCAATGGAGCTTCTCGGAATCCAAACGGTATGTGGCACCCAGAAGAAGACAACTGAATGGAGTAACCATGAATGGGGAGGCGGCCCTAAACCTCTTAAGTTAAGCACTGCCAACCGGGTATCAGAAAAACCCAGAGCCTGAAACACTTCCTAGGCAGAAAACCGGTTCGCTGGGCGAAACGGATCATTGTCGCGGCCGGCACCGCCGCCGATACTGACCCCACATCCCGCAATATAAGGAGACCCATGTCCCAGACCGCCCTCCGATATGGTTACGCTGACACTCCACTCGGACAATTGCACTACGCAGAGGCCGGCGAAGGCGATCCGATCATACTGCTTCATCAGACCCCAAGATCGCTTGACGAGTTTGCTGAAGTCCAGCCACTGCTGGCGGCGCACCGTCGAACTATCGCAATGGACATGTACGGCTTCGGCCAGTCCTCAAAGCCGCAAGCTCCCCAGACGATCGAGCAGTTCGCCAGCGGCGTGCTAGCACTCGCAGATGCGCTTGGCATCGATAAGTTCTCGCTCCTCGGTCACCACACTGGAATGTTCGTCGCTTCCGAAGTTGCTTCTGCCGTGCCCCACCGGATTCTGGCCGCAGTCCTGTCGGCAGCGGAGTACGCGGACGCAGGCTTTCGTGAGACTGCGTCGGACCTGGACGTTGATACCGCCGAGATTCGGGAGGACGGAAGCCACCTGACTTCGCTCTGGGCCAAGCGCGCTCCTCTCTACCCGGCCGGGCGTCCCGATCTCCTCAACCGATTCATCCGCGACGCCTTGGCACCTGGGCTGGACCCGCGGGAAGGCCATCTCGCATGTGCGCGCTACCTTATGGAGGACCGAGTGCAGCAAGTTACGGCGCCGCTACTGCTGCTCGCCGCGACCGAGGACCCTTTCTCTTACCCGCACACGAATAGCATCGCCAAGGCCTACACGAACGCTAGGTCCGTTGAGGTCGTAGAGATTCAAGGCGGCATGGTCCCGCTCATGGAGCAGAAGGCTCACCAGGTAGTCGACGTTGTGGTTTCGTTCCTCCAGCGCGTGGGCGCCTGATCGTCCGTCCGCGGCGCCGGCCCTGAAGCGTGCTTACCGGAGTTACTCCGCGTCCGCTCGGGCCGGGTTCTTCCTGGCCTTGGAGCGTCTGGGCAGCATTCGGCTGGCCGCACGGGAATTGGGATTCAACCTCAATACCTGCCGTGCCTGGGCGGGACCTTCGGGCAGGAAATCGGGCCAAAAGTACCCGCAGGCCGACAAGGACAAGTGCTTTGCCCTGCTGGACTGGGTGGAGAGCGTGAGCCTCGCGGCCAGGACGCTGGGCATCAACGTCCAGACCTGCTTCCATTGGGCCTACAAGGCCGGCGCCGTCACCCGCAGGCCCCGCACAAATCCTGCGGCCAGACGGTCCGCCACCCAGGAGCAGAAGGACGAGTTCTTCGCCGCCCTGGCCCGCGTGGGCAGCGTCAGCGCGGCCGCCAGGGAGCTCGGTCTGACGAGATCGCAGTATGTGAGCTGGGCCCGTCACGCCGGAAAGGGGTCCGCGCATACAGGAGTGCGCGGACGCGCCGAATTCCTGCGGTTGCGCGAAGCGGGGGAGTCTGTTTGATTCGAGCAGGGGCAGTTAGCCCCGGGTCAGTTCAGGTTCGGTCAACTGACCAGGGATGAGGGGCACTGCTCGCGGAGATTGGCGTTGGTGCCATCATCATGATGGTCGCAGCTGCTGCTTCACCTTTGTACTAGGGCCTCTGATGGCGCTCAATATTTGTCGCGGGCGCTTACTTGACGTCGGAGGGGTGTTTCGCGAGTGGGACCACTGAGATGTCCATGTACGGGAACAGTGGCAGGTTCTGCAGGATCTCATGGAGTTCGTCGTTCGATTCGACGTCGAAGATCGAGTAGTTGGCGTATTCGCCCACTACCCGCCAGATTTCCGGCCACTTGCCGGAGTGCTGCAGCTGCTGCGAGTAGGCCTTCTCCGTGGCTTTGATCTCCGCGGCTTCGTGGGCCGGCAGGCCGGCGGGCAGGTTGACGTCCATATGGACCAGGTATTTCATGGGAGTCCTTCGGTAATGGGTTTGCTATCGGTCGGTGCGGTAAAGGGCAAGCTTGTCTTCGTCAACGTCGGTACCCACGCCGGGGCCCTCAGGGACATGGATACGTCCGGCGGTGATGGCCAGCGGCTCAGCCAGCAGGTCGTCCGCCATGTCCAGGTAGTTGGATAGTTCCGCTGCGCGTTTGGCCGTGTGGGCGAACGCGGCGCCGAAGGTCACCGAGGCGGCTGTTCCGACCTGGGTGTCGATCTGGTTGCCTATGTAAACATCGATGCCCATGCCCTCGGCCATCCCGACGATCTTGGCCGCCTCCGTGAAGCCTGACCGCGCCGTCTTCACCGCCAGGAGGTTGGCGCCGCCGGTGAGGATTTCCCGGGCGGCCTCACCGAGGTTGGCGGCAGATTCGTCGGCGGCGATGGGGACGGGGGAGTTGGACACGAGGCGGCGACGGCCCAGGACCTCGCGGGCGTCGTCGGGCTCCTCAAGGAACTGCAGGCCCAAATCCGCCGTGCGGCGGAGGACCTCGGCTGCTTCGTTGGCAGACCAGCCGCGGTTGGCGTCCATGTAGAGCTCGGCATCCTCGCCCAGGCCCTCCCGCAGTACCCGGGCGGCCTCGACGTCGAGGTGGAGGGGGCGGCGGCCGGTCTTGAGCTTGAACGTGTTGATGCCGTACGTGTCGCGGAACTCCAGGGCCAATGCCAGCAATTCCTGCGCGGGCTTGAAGCCGAGCATGTGGGACACGCGCAGCGAATCGGTAAAACCTCCCAGCAGTTTTGTGACCGGCTGACCGAGGGTCTTGCCGATGACGTCCCAGAGGGCGATGTCCACAGCCCCCTTGGCGGTCTGGTTGTGCACCGTCCGGTAAAGGATTGCCTGGACCTTTTCGCGGTCAAAAATATCGACGCCGATCAGCTGCGGAGCAAAGATGTCTTCCACCACCGCAACGATCGACTTCTGCGTCTCGCCGTAGGTGTAGGGGCGCGGCGGAGTGTCAGCCATGCCCACCACACCGTCATCCGTGCGAAGCCTGATGAGAACGTGGTCAGCCTCGTTCACGGAACCGGAAGCGAAATGCAGGGGATGAAGGTAAGGGATCGAGTACGGAATCGCCTCTATGGCTGCAATCTTCATGCGGAGGTAAGCCTTTCATCAGGGGGAAGCGGCGCAGTGCCGGGAACTGGGGCAGGTGCCGCGGCTTCTGCGGTTGCGGTCACCACGACCTCCAGGAAGTTGTGCAGCAGCGCAGAGTGATCCCCGCGCATCCAGGCGACACCGAGCTCCACCACGGGGACATTTTCAATCTCCCGGTAGTAGGCCGCGCCTTCAAGCTGAAAGGCCTGAACGCTGGAGGGCTTGACCGCCACGCTGCCCCCCCTGCGGCTACGAACGCAAGCATGGTGGAGGGCTCGCCAACCACCTGCTTGATGCGTGCCGGAAGCCCGCCTTGGGGCACAGGTCTGCGGGGTGCGGTGGAGCACGAATCGGGCCCGTACGCAATGAAGTCCTGGTCCTGCAGTTCATGCATCGCCACGGGCGATCCACAGCCAGGGCACTGAAGGAGGGAAGCGTAACGACGTGCCAGTTGGTCTCCGCACCGGGCCTGAATCCACTGACGCCTGAATTCCTCTCATTGGACGTCGTGGCGGAGGATGACGCCACGTCTGTTTGATTAGAGCAGGCGTAACTAGCGCCGGATCAGTTCAGGTTCGGTCAACGGACCAGGATGAGGGGCACCGCTCGCGGAGTTTAGCCACTCGTTCAAAGTCCGCTTCTTACGAATCCAGACCGCAGCAGTGGCAGCGACGAGCAACTCAACAGCGATAACGATTAGAAAGGAGCCATGGTCGAGGCCTCCACGAATGGGATCGTCAGCAGATGTCACCGTATTGTGGTGATGCACATTACCTGAACCGGCCGGTGGAAAGATCAATATGAGATGGGCGATCACCATGATTTGGGCCATGCCCATTATCATGCGAACAGTTACTACCTGACTACCGCGTAGAAGCAGCGTCACGAGACACGATATGCAGGCCACCGCCATGCAGGCCATTATCAGAGCCCCGATCAGGCCATGGAAGCCCATCACGGCCATTTGAATGTGCAGAGCGCTGGAGAATCCGACTCCTGTCATGATGAGCACTAGCAGCGGATCCCGAATCACAGAATGGACGCCGTGGCGCAAAATTCGCGCAAGCGTCATTTTGGGAACGTCTGGCAGTGTGACTGCGCTTGTCCTGCCATTGACAGTGGTTTCGGGCGAGTTCATGGACCCCCATACAGGTGTGATTCGACCGCCCCGCGCTAACAGAGATGCATTCCCCCGAAGTAGATGGTCCCCACGGTTCGAGGATCTACGAGAAAATATCTCTATGGGGGCTCGGGCAATTGGGATCGCGGTGACGCTTACAGCGGATGTTCTTCAGTTTGACTGGAATGGCGGTCGATCAGGGCGCCCGGGTCCACTCACCGGACCCCCGGGACGGAACGTGCAAGGTACGTCCCGTCAGGTGTTAAATTTGGCATTCATACGAGATCCTTTTGGAGAGCTTGTCTTGCCGCGGGCTTGTCGTTAGCCGTTCGGAGGTGTTTCGGCGAGGGTCGCAGAATTTTCAGGAAGGAACCTAATGAACACCGCTTCCGGATCGGTCGCAGCAGAGTCCACGCCGACAGCCATAGTAGAGGCCGAGGAGGGGTCCACGCCGCCTCGAATTCGTCTCCTCAATGCTGTCATCAAAATTGCCAGTAGCTACGGGTTAGACAAGGTGACGTATCGATCGGTGGCCAGCGAAGCAGGCCTATCTCATGGGCTCGTGAGATTCTATTTTGGCTCAAAGGAGGGAATGGTGTCACAAGCCCTCGAACACGCGGCCCGGCTGGACGTCGCTGAGAGCCGGATTGTGGCCGAAAGCATCGATTCGTTCAGCTCAGAATTCGTGAGGACAGTCAGTAGCGAACAGTCCCGTGGACTTCTTCAGTACGACTTCCTGCTTCGTGCGGTCCGCGGAGGAGTTCCAGCCAAGGATGTGGTGGCGCTTTACGATTTCTATATCGAACAGGTATCCGAGACCCTGCGCAACGTCCAGATCCAGGATGAGGATGGCTCTTTTGCCGCTTTGATTCTGGCTGCTGTGGATGGATTGGTGCTTCAACACTCGATATATGGTTCGGCCGAAAGGACCGAGAACATTCTTGAGCGTCTCCGCGACGTGCTCCGGATGCTCCAGGAGCGGGGGGTCCGCTGATCTCCTTATAGTCCGGATTTGCCAGTTCAGTCACCGGACCGGAGCCGTGAATCTACTCGGATTGCGTGCCATTGTCGTCTCAGACCATTTGATGGAGAGGAAAGACTATGTACGCTACTCAGTTGCTTATCGGCGACCAATGGGTTGATTCGTCGGACGGTGGGACGAACGAGACCTTTAACCCGGCCAATGGAGAGCTGATCGGATTCTTCGCAGAGGCCACGACCGCTGATGTTGACGCCGCGGTGGCCGCCGCGAGGGCCGGCTTTGAATCGGATGCCTGGCAGTCAATGTCGCCGGATGCCAAGGGCAGATTGCTGTGGAGGATCGCCGATCTGATCGATCGGAATGCCGTGGAATTGGCGGCACTCGAGACTCTTGATCAGGGGCAGCCGACCACAGTCAGCACAGCCATTTCCGTTCCGCTGGCCGCGCAGGTGTTCCGCTACTATGCCGGTTACGCGACAAAACTTGAGGGCAAACTTTCGCCGGTTTCGATCCCCCGTCAACTGACATATCAGCGTCGAACCCCACTTGGTGTTTGTGGTCTTATCACCCCATGGAATTTTCCGCTCGACATCGCTGCCTGGAAACTCGCCCCGGCTCTGGCGACGGGGAACGCCGTCATTTTGAAACCCGCTGAGCAGACGCCCCTATCTACGGTCCGGCTCGTGGAGATATGTCGCGAGGCCGGAGTTCCGAATGGTGTCGTAAATCTGATCACCGGTGGTCCACAAGTAGGTAAGGCACTTGTCGGCCATCGCGGCGTGGACTGTATCTCTTTTACTGGATCCACGGCTGTCGGCCAGGAAATTGCGCGAACGTCGGCAACGGACCTCAAGCGCATAGGTCTTGAACTCGGCGGCAAAGCCCCCAGTATTATCTGCGCAGATGCAGATATCGATGCAGCCGTCCAGGGCAATCTAAAGGGTGCACTGTTCAACACCGGGCAAGCTTGCGGCGCATTCACACGTTTCTTTGTACCTCGTTCAAAAGTTGACGAATTCACATCGAAGATATCCGCTGCGGCCGACGCGCTGAAGATCGGCCACGGCTATGATCCGGAAACCATTCTGGGTCCGCTCGTCTCAGAGGAGCATTTGAATCGCGTTGCTTCGTACGTGGCCAGTGGCAAGGAACAAGGAGCTCAACTTGTCTCAGGTGGTGAGCGAGTTGGTGGTGAACTTCAGAACGGCTACTTCTTCCGGCCGACAGTTTTCACAGAGGTTACGGACAAAATGAAGATTGCTCGCGAGGAAATTTTCGGTCCCGTGCTGTCGATCATGCCCTACGACGACATCGATGAGGCCATCACTCGAGCCAACAGCACCGACTACGGACTTGTGGCGGCAATATGGACAAAGGATCTTGTTACCGCGCATTCGCTTCCTCAGCGCATCAAGGCGGGCACGGTATTTGTCAACCAACTGCCACTAATCGACCCTGGCGCTCCTTGGGGGGGAGTGGGCCTTAGCGGACTGGGCCGTGAACTCGGCTCTTATTCGATCGACGAGTTCACTGAACCCCAGTCCGTCTTTATCAATCTTGACTAGCAGCAGGAAATTCGCGCAACAAAACCCATGCCGGGTCTCAGTTCGCTGCCAGGCAGAACCTAGCGAGGCTGACCGTGGGGACCCTGCATTGCTGATCGGACCGAAGCCCAGAGAGCATCACAGAACCACTTTCTGGCATACGCCGTAGCTCGTTTGCGGCTGGCAGCTGCTTGTCGGCCGCCTCCCCACAGCGATTAACGTTCCCAACTCTTCTCAGGGTCGAAGGGCACACCATGCCGTATGGCGTGGGGCACCTGCACGGGAACTAGCTTTACCTCTTCTAACGGCCTTCTACTCAACATTTGAACTGCAAGAACCATAGGAGTATTGATGACCACCTCAACTTCAGACAGGGCAGGCGGGTTCGCCAGCCTGGTCGCCGACGATCGCGTCGCGGCGCAGCTTTACACCGATCCGGAGATCTTCGGCTGGGAAATGGAGAAGATTTTCTACAGCACCTGGGTCTGGGTCGCTCATGAGAGCGAAATCCCGGAAGCCGGCAGCTTCAAGATGAGCCATATCGGCCTACAGCCGGTCATCGTGAACAGGGATCGCAAAGGCAACTTCAACGTGCTCCTCAACCGTTGCCGCCACCGCGGCGCCAGCGTGTGCGAGGTCCCGAAAGGCAAAGCCAACGGCTTCACTTGTCCCTACCACTCCTGGTCCTACTCGCTTGAAGGCAACCTTCGGGGCATCCCGTACCCGGACGGATACGAAGGCGTTGCGGAAAAGAAGGATCTGCCCCTGCAGAGGCTGAGGGTCGAAAGCTACAACGGTCTGATCTTCGCTACCTTCAAATCCGACATCGAGCCGCTGAGTGACTTCCTCGGCGACGCAAAAACCTGGATTGACCGCTTCCTGAAGCAAGGTGCCGGATTCCCCGTCAAAGTCCAGGGCGAGCACAAATTCCGCTTCGACGGCAACTGGAAAATCCAGCTCGAAAACACCACCGACGGCTACCATTTCCCCATCGTCCACCGCTCCTGGATGGCATCCGTAGACGCCGAAACTGCAGACATGCTGTCGTTCATGACAGACGAGAAGGCCGTCACCCACGCCCTCGGCAACGGACACAGCGTCGCCGTCATGGTCCCTGAACACGTGGACCTTGAGGAAGACGACGGAACCGAAGAACTGCAGGAGCGCTTCCGCCACATCATCGATGAGCTCTCAGAGACCATGCCTCAGGACCAGGTCCGTCGCATCGTGCGGTCAATGCACGGCGCCGGATATAACTTGAACCTCTTCCCAAATTTGTCGCTGTCCATGTCGTTCTTCAGGGTGCTGCGTCCCATCTCCGTCAACGAGACGGAAATCCAGCACATGGCTCTGGGCCTCGATGGCGGACCGGAAAGTGTCAACCGCGAACGGCTGCGCATCCACGAGCACTTCCAAGGTCCGTTTGGCTTCGGCACTTCAGATGACTCCGAGGCTTGGGAGCGGGTGCAACGCGGTGCAGTGGCTAACCCTGAAATGCCGATTCTCGTCAATCGCGGTCTCGGCCGTGAGGAGACGGTCGATGAGGGATGGAAGACCTCGCACGTGACCGACGAGACCGGGATGCGGGAAGCGTACGCAATGTGGAAAAGGATGATGGGCAATGACAACTGAGACCGACGCTGACGTGACCGCCATCGACAACCGACCGAGTCCCGCAACCTACGAGCTTGGGCTCGGTAAGCTGTCCCAGCCACTGGTTGGCCGTGCGATCGAACTGATTTGGCGTGAGGGACAGCTGCTGGATGACAAGAAGTACGAAGAGTGGCAAACGCTGTACACCGAGGACGCCAAATACATCATCCCTGTGGACCCGGACTCCGAAGACTTCGAGTCATCCCTGAACATGGTCTACGACGACGCTCGAATGCGCCACATGCGCGTCACCCGCCTGGTGCAGGGCTACTCGATGTCAGCAGTCGCTGCTGCCCGCACATCACGCACGATTTCCAGGTTCACAGTTGAGGAACTGGCGGAAGACTCCGTAACGCTGCGCTCCGCACAGGTCCTTGTCGGGTTCAAGCGCGATAAGTTCCAGGTGCTTGGAGCCGACGTGACACACCGAATCCGTTTCGCGGGTGACGACGCCCGGATCGAACTGAAGGTTATCCGCTTAGTCAATTCGGACTCGGCCGTCAACGCATCCGGCTTCCTCCTTTAGAGATGGCGGCATTGCGTGCTGCATGTGAATACGCATAAGCCACCCCGGATCACCTGCTAGGCACAAGGCAGGAGCTTCATCCGGAGGGCTTAGTCGGACCCGTACAACAATAGAAAGGATCATCTCCAATGGCTATGTTCAAAGTACGCGTAGCTGAAATCCTGGAGGAGACAAGTAACATCAAGTCTTTCCGCCTCAGTCGCCTGGACGGGGCACCGTTTGATCCCTATCCGGCGGGTGCTCATATTGATATTGTCGGTCCTACTTCTATGGTGCGCCAGTACTCCCTTTGTAGTCCCCCCGACGAACTGGACGCTTATGTTGTGGCAGTGAAACTCGAACCCGAATCCCGTGGGGGTTCGGCCGCGCTCCACGCCCACGTAGAGGTGGGGCAGGAACTTGAGATCAGCGCGCCTCGCAATCTCCTGTTGATTGAGAAAGGTGCCGACAGGCACATCTTGGTGGCCGCTGGAATCGGTGTTACTCCGATGATTAGCATTGCATATCAATTGCACCGAACCGGCGAGAATTTTGAATTTCATTACTTTGCACGTTCCCGCGATGAGGCCGCATTTTGTAATCTCCTCGAGACTCGAAGCGGTTTTAGCGAAAGGGTATTCTTTCATTTTGGACGTCCTCGCGAAGAGCAGTCAGATGTGCTCGAACGAATCTTTAGCTCACTTTCGGAAGCATCGCACGTCTATACCTGCGGTCCGCAAGGCTTTATGCAAGTCGTTCTGGAAAGGGCTTCCGCGGTCATTCCACATGATAATGTTCATGTCGAATATTTTCAGGCCAGTGAGCCTCAACAAGCGGAAGATGACACCGCATTTGAAGTCGAACTCGAAAATGAGATTTATTGGGTTCCTATTGGCAAATCAATTGTTGAGACTCTTGCGGAAAACGGCATCGAGGTCGATACATCTTGTAAAGAGGGGATCTGCGGAACATGCATAATGGGCGTCGTTCGCGGTGAACCGGATCACAGGGATCAGTGCATGTCGAGCAGCGAAAAACAAGCGAATGACCAGATAGCCGCTTGTGTCTCCCGATCAAAGTCTCCCAGGCTCGCACTGGAATTTCTCTAGAGGTCCGTCGAAGCCGACAAGATATGCCACGCTTCCTTTTTATATAGACCAAGATGCGGACTCGACGAGGTCTCTTGAGATCCAGACAGAGGTCGTGATCAGAAACCAAGGTCATCGCGTATCGAAAAGGATGAAGGGCGCAAGCTCAGCCAGTGTCAAGACTGTTTCCCCACTGCATTCGGTGCGCCAGAGAGAAGATAAAACTGAGTTCGGCAACACCGGTCTCGAACGCCCGCCCCCGTCCCCATTCTAGAGCCGCTGAATAGAGGAGTAGGTATGAAGAGCACCCTACTGGAATTGTCACTTGGACTTCGATCCGGATCCACAAGTCCCAGTCAGGCTGTGGTAGAGGCACTTCGACGCGTTGAAGAAATGGAACCGGCGGTCCGCGCATGGGTAACGCTTGACATCGACGGTGCCCTTCAACAGGCGTGGGAGCTAGAGAGATCACAGTCTAGCCGGACTGCTCTGTGGGGCGTGCCTGTAGCAATCAAAGACCTAATCGATGTACGCGGACTTCCGACGGCTTGCGGAAGTCCTCTTCGGGGCAAGGAACCCGCAGTGGCCGACGCGGAATGCGTCCGACTACTCCGAAAGTCCGGGGCAATAATTATGGGCAAGACTGTAACAACTGAGTTTGGTTACTTCAAGCCAGGTCCAACGCGCAATCCTGTCAATCTCTCTCATACTCCTGGCGGGTCGTCCAGCGGATCAGCGGCAGCCGTAGCGGCCGGAATGGTGCCCTTGGCGCTAGGGACACAAACTGCCGGCTCTTTGACTCGCCCGGCCTCGTATTGCGGCGTCGCCGGCTTCGTGTCCGCCAAAGGCCAGTTTTCGACGGCCGGCGTAACTGGACTTAGTCAGTCGTTGGACTCAATTGGCCTGATCACTCAGACGGTCGATGACCTGCGCTTTACCATGGAAGCGCTTGGCGGACTCGGAGCAACTTCAGAATCCAGCAAACCACAGACTGGGCCGGTGAAAATCCTGTTTTGGAACGGAAGCGAACTCGGTAATCTCAGCAAAGAAATGCATGACGCCTTAAAGATAACTGGATCAATACTCTTCGAAAGAAAAAAGGAATTTATAGTTTCGAACTGGTCCGACCACAAAATGCTACAAGTCTTAGCCCATCAGCATCACGTCATAATGGCTTCAGAGGCCTCCCAAGAACGCGCAGACGAAATGAATCATCTCGATGACCTGAGCGCGCCGTTGGTTGAGTTGCTCCTATACGGCAGCACGTTATCAGAACTCGAATACAAAGCCGCACTGGCTAGAATAGCTGCTTACAAGGACACTGTCTTGGCGTTATTCAATCGCTTTGATGTCGTGCTAGGTCCAGCTGCCCTAGGGGCGGCACCGGCCGGCCTGGAAGCTACAGGAAGCCCGGTCCTAAGTCGACCATGGCAAGCGCTGGGCCTTCCAGTCTTGACTATTCCAGGCCTCCGTGGCGCGCATGGCATGCCGCTTGGCTTACAGCTAATTGGAGCGCCAGGACGGGAGCGCAGACTATTCGACCTTGGTGTACGCATTGAAGAACTCTTGCGCGCAGGGGGCGTGGGTCACTAATTCTCTGAGCAGAATTGTGCCACATCCTCTGGCAAAGGTCCCACTGTTTGCTTGCAAACTGGATATGCCGAGATGCTGCGGGCCGCTTGACCCCTTCGGATGTTTCAGCATAAAAAATGGAACTCATTGCTATAGTCGGCATCAACTCGGTCCTAGACTATCTTTGGCGAGAATGCAACACGCTACGAACCCCTGTGATGCTGTGTCGGAGGCCTTGACTGATGTCTGCCGAAGCCGATGTCAGAGCACGCATGACCTGGTGGTCGTCGCGGCGATTGACATTGATCGTCGCTGATATAGCGGCGGCAACTCCCAAAGAACCATCAATGAGGATCGGCACCGCATAGGACTTATACCCGTTCAGGCACTCTTCTTGTTCGACGGACCAGCCGCGCTTCCGAATGGCGTCCAACTGATCTCGCAGTTGATGGCCGCTCCCGACACTCTTATTTGTCGGGCGTCTAAAATTCCCTCGCTCCAACATTTTTATGATCACTTCAGCGTGGAGGCTCTGGGCCAGAAAGAGCTTCCCGGATGCGGTGAAACATTGCGGAAAGCGATCACTGACCGAATTGGAGATGTGAGCCTCACGTCGGCCGGCAAATCGTTCGAGATAGAGGGAGTGGTCGCCGTCCGGGACCGCCAGGTGGATTACGGCCCCGGTAAGGATATGTAGGTCGTTAAGGGCTGGGCGAGCGGCCCGCCGCAACTTGGCAGGACCAGGCACCAGCTGCCCAAGTTCAAACATCCGCCATCCTAACTGGTAGCCGCCCTCTACCCTCTCCAAGAAGTTGAGGTGGACAAGCTCCTGAGCGAGGCGATAGGCCGTTGCCTTAGGCACGCCAGACAAGCGGCTCAACTCGGTTAGTCCTAACGTCGTTCTTACCCCGTCGAAGGCTGCGAACAGGAGCTGCGCTTTACCAAGGACCGATATCGGAGGGCTCGCATCACCCGGTTCAAGATCCTCAAGCACCAGAAGGGGGCCATCGCCGAGTGCTGCCGTCATGATTCTTCCTACCGTTCATCTTGTTGTCCAAATGGATAACAGAAGCATGACGCAGTTCACTGTCACATGTCCAGCCCTAGGAGAAAATCTGTGTGGACCCCTCATGTCCGAGTACGAACCCATTACCGTGCCGAGCCCGGTTCCGGGTGAATGTGTCCATGATCCGGCGGAGTATGTCCCTGCCGATCCTGGCGGCCAGATCAGCTACGAACCAGGGGGTCAGGGCAGTGTGACCCCTGGTTTCCCGGAGGTGGCGGACACCGGTGGGTGGCGGATGTCGAAGGTTTTGGCGGCGTTGGTGACGGTATCCTCGCATGCGCGGTTCATCATGGCCCGGATGCTCCCGTCCCGGAGACGACGGGGATCTGCTCGTCGGGAGGGAGCTGGCCAGGTACATGAAACCGGCGTCGGCCGGCGGAACAGTTATGCCCCGGGCGTGGGGCTTTCGCCGGGGTCCGTGCGACCGGGTCAAACCATATGGCCCTGAGTGCAAAGGCATGGTGGAGCGGGCGAAGCAGTCCTGGGAAACCTCGTTCCTGCCTAGGCCGTGGCTTCCCGTCGGCAACGCCAGACTGGTCCGCCAGACCTGCGCCCGGCCCGCGGAGCTGATCCGCCAGGACGGGGCTGATGGAGCACATAGAAGGCCATCGGTGATGTGAACAGATTGGTAGATCCGGAGCCTGGTCTCTGATGTTATCAACGCGATCCACGTGAAGGTCCGCGGATGACAGGTTACGATCCGGCCCCTGTACATCCGCCTGGTGTCTGCTTCAAAGGCGAGCGTGATCCCGTTCAGGGAGTGTCATTCTCAGGCGGTGCTGCTCATGAGCGAGGACTTTAATGGGTAGCTTTCCGCGAACTTATTCGGCAGAGGTGCAATGAATACATTCTCGGTTCGGGTTCGAGTTATCTTCCAGGAGCCACCGATATTTCGGAAACTGTTACTGAGTCGACTGGAGCGCAGAAGCGCCCGCCCGTCGCTGAATAACCATGGTTGCAGGTGGATCCATTGTCCTTCTGCCTCATCCCCAGCCACACGGATTTGCTCTGACGTCAAATAGTGCGCGTTCAAAACGAGTGAGGGATCGTGCTTTTCGCCCCAAAAGCGATCGAAGTGAGCTCGAATCGCATACTTACCAACAGCCCGCCCGAACTGGTTGTCGTAGTATTCCCCCACACCCTCCCAAACAGCTTCATCGGTGTACAAATCCAGTATGCGATCGATGCGTTGCTCGTCGTTTTCGACGCCAGGCTCCGGGCACGGCGTGTCACAGAGGAACATGTACCGTGCTTGAAGTCTTCGAATTTCAGCTTCAGCTTCCAGTACTTCGAGGCGCCTGACCAATGCAGCTAGGGTTGTGTCGCTCACGCAGAGTTCCCTTCGTTACGAAGACCTGTCCGTTCAGAACAGATCTGTTTGGCCAAGTTACGGACGATGCTTTGGACGTAGGCAATTGCGGTCCGGTCAACGGACTACACGACTCCAAGGGTCACTAAATTCGCATAATGTCAGCGCAATGGAAGATCCAAGCCGGGCACTCCCTGACCGCTTAGTTTCGCCTCATGTATGCCAGCGCGTGAAGCTTACGGCAATCGTGAACATTCACTTTCTTGGTGAAGTCCTTAGTTAGCGGTCGCTAAGAATGACCACGTGGGCGTCCCAGATAGGAGTCATATTAATACCACTCAAATTCGTGACGAAGGGCGACCGGACGCACCCCGTTGCTGCTGTTGATCTCGACACATATGCGCCCGACCTGCCGCACAAGAGGTGATTTCGCGAGTGGAAGCTTCTTACCAAGTCTTTGAATCGGGCTGGTGGACGTTTCGATAGAAAGTGCGTCAGCAGTGACCAAACCAATTGTCGCGTTAATGTAATTCTGTCTACGGAGTCGAAGGCAGCTGTTTTGGCGTTAGGCGAATAAATTCCAAAAAAGCCTAGACAAACGATTTGAAAAGAGAACTCCATGCCTTATCCAAAGAATAATGACCGTATGTTCCTGACGTGCTACATGGACACGTTTGGCTATGGCTGGCACCACGTCGACCTATTTGTTCATGACGAGAATGATTTAGAGGTCAACTGGGTGCACTGGCAGGTGGACCAGGACGGGCCCGAGGCCGCAGACGCGGTCACAGCACGAGTGGAACCGCGACTGCGACGCACAAGTGAGTGGAAGCACGGCCGAAGCGAGAACGGATTGGAGTACTGGACCGCTGAAGCGGACTGGGCTTAAACGTCTCTGGCGTGGAAGAGAGCGCTAAGCAGCAGCCCTCGTAATTGCACCCATCGGCAATCACCGGACCGGAATACTGAACCACCCTACAACCACCGTCTCACCGATGAGACGAACAATGAAAGGACCAACAGTGTCTGTAAAAACCACTGCTACTGCTGCCTCTTCGGGAGCCAACGCCACCGAGAAATTTCGGGCGAACAAGGCTTCCGGCGTACAGACAAGCAGCCAACGGGTAAACCACCTGGCCTCGCGGGCAATTAAGGCCCTCGTCGACACCGTCGCCGAGGAAAAGGTGACCTATGACGAGTATAACGCTCTGAAGGCCTGGCTGATCCGGGTGGGAGAAGATGGCGAATGGCCACTCTTCCTAGATGTCTGGCTTGAGCACGCTGTTGAGGAAGTTGCCAACGCGGACCGGGATGGAAGCAAGGGCACCATCGAAGGACCCTATTATGTACCTGGTTCACCGGTCCTTCAGTCCCCCGCGACCTTGCCGCAGCGTGATGGTGAAGCTGGAACCCCGTTGTTGTTCAGGGGCCGAGTCACAAGTGTTAATGGAAATGCACTCGCCGGAGCGCATGTAGAAATCTGGCACGCTGATGATGCCGGCTTCTACTCCCAGTTCGCGCCCGGCATTCCCGAATGGAACCTCCGAGGTACAGTGGTGGCCGACGAGGAGGGCATCTTCCAGATCAACACACTCCAGCCCGCACCGTATCAAATCCCCACTGACGGCGCCTGCGGCCAGCTCATCTCGGCTGCAGGATGGCACGCCTGGCGTCCGGCCCACCTGCACATCAAGGTCAGCGGCCCCGGGCACCAGCTCATCACCACACAGCTCTACTTTACTGCCGACGAACACTTGTCCGACGACATCGCGTCAGCGGTCAAGCCTGAACTGATCCTGGATCCTGAGCCCGCGACGGATGGCAACGGCCGGGAAGTTTCCTATAATTTCGTGCTGGACCCTGCATAGACGGACTCGACAATCCTTGGCATAATCCCGCGCCAATAGCACGGGGTTATGCCAAGGATTTCGTAACGCCAGAAAAAGCCGGCTCTTTATGATGAGTAGTTGGTGATCTTGGTCCGTTCCCGCAGAAAGGAAGAAATACCATGCCAACCTTTGACCACCAGGAACATAGAGTGAGGCAGGGCAACTGGGCGGCAATACAGCCCGGAGACTGGGTGGTCCTCTACGGATCCAAGCCCGAGATGCACGCAACGGTGGAGGACCGGACCGCGGACGGCTCTGTGATCTGGATTCGAGACGAACTCAACGAGCGTCGGTTGATCCACATCGACGACTACAGCGAAGTCTGCTTCGTCGAAAATGTGACGCTACAGCCAACAGTCCAAAAAGCCTAATTTTCGCCCCACCCGCACCGAACGGTCATCCCTGCAAATCCGGCGATCAATGATGAAATTCAATTCCTAGCCGTTGCAGAAGTCACCGTGACCGGACGTGGAGAAGAAATCTCTTCTCGACTACCGGCGTGCTGACGCAATCGCATTCCTGCTCCATTCGTACGCCATGGCAGCCAAATTCGCGTACGTCCCGTGGCACGCAACTCACGAGGTCTTGAGGCTAAGCGCTCCCACCCAAGTTAACGCTTTCCTTCTCGGATGCTCAAGGCGAAGAAGGCCCCGATGTCCCAGGAAGTCGATATCTGGCTCAACTTGGATAATTCATTGCGCGAGCGGGTCATTGCTGCGCTTATTGAAAATTTCCATTTCGGGTTGGGCTTTCAGCCCAGGGCTGGCGCTCCTCACAGCTCCTGTTCCCGTCCACACCGTCCGCCGAGAAGGGCCCCGGTCCTCCGTGTCGACCCCGAAGGAGTACGTGGTCATTGAGGCTTTGAAGACGCGGAATGAAGATCAGCATGGCCGATTGGGCTTGACCGCAAGACGATCCGCGCCTGGCTGGCAGGAAGCGTTTACCGCTCTCATACCAGCCCATTCTCGACCACGATCTTGCGGTTACCCCGGAGAGGGCGGATGGCCACAGACCAGCCACAACCGACGCCCAAGGCCTGTGGCGGACCCGCCCGAGGGGTCCAGTATTGAGGAGCGGTGGGTGTCAGTGGCTGCGTTCGCAGCAGGCCCCGGGACACCCGCGACCGCCAGGACCGGTTGGCATGAGCGCCGTGGCGGTGGTAGCCGCCGCCGAGACCCGCACCGCCCTATGCCAGACGCTGGCGTAAAAACGAGGCAAGTCCGACCTGGTGCCACCGGAATTGGCCGCTGCCATCTGCCGGTTCCTTGGCGTTGATCCCGTCAATCAGATGGGATATCGGCGCTGCTCACTGAAGCCAGCGTTCCGGGCCGCAACCCCACGGCGGAGAGGACGACCGGGGTCCTGTAAGCGGTTCGGCTGGAGCTGAAGGCCGCGTGCCCCTAGCCGCCTTTGTAGTTGCCGGCGTCCCGGTCGGACCGCGTGGTCGAAGGTGTCACGTCGAGGTCGGATTTTGGAGGATCCTGAACAGTCACGGACGGCGCCCTGTTGCGGTTCCAGCTGGCGTTCCCCGCTCTAATACGCGGCTCGCGGGTGAGGGTTTCGATGCCGCAGGGTAACAGTTTCAGGGAAAAGCCGGCCCAGCCGCTTCTCGCACGGCTGTCCGAAGTCGACGGCGTTCATGATGAAGGCCAGGATCTACAACCCCACCTGGGCGATGAGCAGCTGGCTGGTCAAAAAGACTAGACCGACGGATAACGTAGCCTAGATTGTTGCATCATCAAAAGGGCGCTCCTTCGCTCCGCAGAATGTAGGTCTCGACGACCAACCCTCTACAGCTCGGAGCACCCTTTCTATGGATAAACAAGCACCATCAAGAGTCGCGCCGTAACAGCCCACCCCCTGATAGTTCCCTCGGAATGCGATTACAAACCGGGCCTACCCGGTTTTGATTTAATGCCCACAAGTGCAGGCATCAGGCGGACAGTGCTCGCAAACGCCTGTTACGCACTGGTCCTTAACCGTCCCGGGGACATCTAGTGCAGGACTCTTGTCGAAAAAGTTGTTGGGCAACAACATGAAACTTGCCACCTCAGTCGGCATGACTGGCCAGTCTTCCGAGCGCGGGATGTGCGTGACGCCGACGGTATGCCAAAGCACAACGTCTGTGTTCTCGACCGAGCGGTTCGCGGCCGTCCAGGTTGGAAGACCGGCACCAGAACGGTCAGCATTGGGATGGTCGCCTGCTGAGTGCATCTCGTCCGGCGAGTAGGGGGTTACCCAGAGATTTTTGGTGGCAAAGCCTGCCCGTTTGATCATGAGCGACGGCTCCTGCGCGATGAGCGTGTCCGACGCCCAACCAGGGATGAGCTTGTAGCCGACTGGGACACCCCATTTATTTTTCTTGTTGGGGTTGACCACCGTCCAAGTGCGGGCGGTCTGTGGGTTCGTGAGGCCATCGCCGTCTTGCTCTCGACTAAGGAGGGTTTTGGTGACACGGATAGCATTCCCGTGAGGGTTGCTCGGTCCGAGCGGCTCGCTGTCGACGTCGTTTTGGTAGACAGAGTTTTCCCATCCGTCCAGCTCCATGTCGAGTCTGAAGTTGAACAGATGCTGGTGCCACGTCGCAGCAAGATTTTCGGCAATAGGACTTGTGCCCGGCGGCAACTGTCCATTCTCGTAAGCTACGGTTTGCACAATGCCCATGAGCTTGGTATCGACTTCGATATGGCCGTCCTGGAAGAAGTTCCAGTAGAAGCCGTAATGATAGTTGCCGATGGTGGCGATGAAACTTACGACGAGCTTGCGGGAGCGTCGAACGTCTACCTTACCGGTTGCCCAGTCGGAGTGTTTCCAAAGGATTCCGGCGTCTTCTTCATGAATACAGATGGCCTTTTTGATGACTTTTGGGTTGCCATCGTCATCGGCCATAACAACGTCGAGGTAAGTGATGTCGCCCAGGCAGTCACATCCGACAACGAGGGAGTTGGCTAGCTTGCCCATACCGTATTCACCGGCATCGAACGCGCTGCGGAAGTAGTGTGCCGTCTCCGGGGAGCCATAAGGAACCAGCATCTCGGCGAGCGAGGCTCGATGCATCACCGACCGGTAGTCGTGGCCGTCTTTGTACTCTATTCCCGAGAGCACCAGACCGTCGATGGGGTGCATATTAATACGGAAGCGCCACTTCTGCCACTGCATCTGAGGGCCATTGAGGATAAAACTCGGGCCTTGGGGCTGGCTGATTTCCAACGGCTTGAGATCTTCACGCATCGGCTGGTTATGCTCTGCCGTGTAGTTATTACAGGTCGTCGGGATTGGCTTAACACCCGAGTCCTCTATTGCGTAAACCTCCCGCTTGACGGTGTCAACGACAGCTATGATCCCATCGATGAGGTGGGCGTAGGGGTTGTCCTCCTCGAAGTGACGGAAATAGCTCACGCATGCCCATAGGCGCCGCCCTGTGAGATCGATGTCTTCCCGGTTACCGGTACCGAGCGGATCGAGCTGTACCAGGGAGAGGTCAGTGATGCCGCGCTTGGCTAGGGCTGCGATGTAGGCGGGATCTGCCTTTACAACGTCGTTAGCGGTCTCAGCCTCCTCAGCCAGCATCGGTGCGCCGCCATCTGTGAGCTGGGTCGAGGAGACAACTTCCTCGGAGTCAAGGTCAAGCAGAACTTCGAAGGTTGCTGCCGATGTACGATCCAAAATGAAAGCGCGTGCTTGACGAGCGACCGGTTCCCCGGCGCGCAGCTTCGCTTTGTCCGGTTCATGGGTGAACACAGAGCCGAAGCCCGGGCGTTCGCCGCCGATACCGTTCTTCCTGACGAGCAGGGCTACTTTACTGATCTCCTCGGCCGTCAGAGCGTCGAATTTGGCGTGATGCATGAGTATGCCTTTCGTGCGGGAGTCGGCGGCGGCCTTCTGCCCTGCGATAACCGCAGACAGCAGTCCGCCAAGGTCTGGGTCTTGGCCGCCGATCAGCCAAGGTTAATGAAGACGGACTTTGAATCCGTGAAATGGTGGAGAGAACATGACGTGGTCACGTAGCCTCCTTCTAGTCCGGATGGACACAGAATCTGTCATGATCGCCTAGTAGGGCAATCATGTGGTCCGGTGGCCGAACCGTCAGGGATTTGATGCGCCTGAGGAGCCACAAGGCCCGGTCGCCTTTCTCCCCCAGGGCCCCATTTGTCGTGTCCAACCTGATGAACTGGTCGAACAAGACGGGCGACCGCCACCGAAGCCGCCGAAACTGGGCCTCCCTAACCTGCAGGGACTGGTGTTTGTTTAGTAAGAGGAGCTGCGTTTTGTCCAAAGCCAGGCACTCGGCCTTATCGCCGGTCGTGAACAACGACTGCGGTGCTGAAGGGACCACACTCAACGTCTTCGCCCGTCAGCCGTACACGCCCTCGTAGTCAGTTTCAGGACGAGCATTTATGCCTTCTGGGGCATGAACTTCGGGTAGACCGCGCTCCGGTGCCCACTCGATCAACTCGGCGAACCGCCAAACCGGGCGGCCGTCATTTGCATAGCCATCAACACCGTGGTGCCGAGGATCAGCGATTTCTTCGGGGCTCTGTACCCATTGCAGCGCTCTCAAGCCTTGGTGCCAGTCCTCTGCCTACCGGCAGCAGACTGCTGCAAGTCGGTCAGTGGATTCCGGGGCCATCCGTCAGCGGGTCGGTTCCTGGACCGCCAATTGCCTCTCAATTGACTCGGGCGGGAGGAGATTCTTTGCGGCAAGGAGCGCTGCACCTGTGATTGGTTCGTCGGCGTCAGCGGCGGTGATTTGCAGTCGTCGCGTAGACGAGGGAGCGAACGGTGGCCAAGATGTCCTGGCTCACGCGAAGCATCTCACCCCCGAGCACCACGAAAGCGGGGTTTCAGTATTTCGACCATAAAGGCGGCTACGTCCGATGGCGTTCGCGGGCTCGCGAATCCGCTGCAAAGCGGGATTGCCTCCTGCCCGAAGTCGGTCCCGAAATAGGCTGGAAGCGGTGGCAGGTCGCGCTCGGGCTCCCAGTCCATGTCCAGATCCTCTAGCTCTAGCACGCTGGCGAGGGACCCAACTATACCGAAGCACCCGATTTTTCCGCACCAGCATAGACAGCTAGATGTACCAAGGGACTGCCCCGGCTTTTGTTGACTCGGGGTCTTAGGCCGCTGTGAGCGCGGTCC